>JAGGYH010000132.1 GCA_021162615.1 Candidatus Aminicenantota bacterium | reverse complement strand
TAACAAATCAAATAGATTCATATTCTTTAATAGGAAAGAGTGTAAAATTTGTAGGAATTGAAAAGATTTTCAATAGTGGCAATGAAGATGTTATTGGAGATTCACCTTCTTTATTACTCATTTTAGATGAGCTTAGTTGTGACGTTTGTCTGGAAGAAGTAACTAAGCTTGCTTTAGAAATGGCAAAAAAATATGGACGTAATAAAGTCTCAGCTATAATAAAATCAGATAATATTCGTTATATTCAGGGTTTTATAAGAATAAATAAAATTGATTTTGATGTTTATTTTTGCTCTGATAATCATTTTTTTGAAATTAATAAAATTATTCATACTCCTCTTCTTATTGTGACGAATGAGTTTAACCGGGTAATCGCGGCGCATATACCTATAAAAGGCAATCCTCAATATTCAGGCCCTTTTCATTTTTTTTGTGCGGATTATTTTAGCCAAATCAATTGAAAATTAGTTTTAATGATCTTTGAAGTGGTCCGAATGTAAAGATCAAATCTAATCCTTTTATAAGGTGTATATCCTTTAACATGCTGCACCAATTTGCATCTGACGATAAGCCTCGAGAGGGGTATCGGATTAAAAATCTGTTTTAAAGGCAAAAAACAGGATGTTGTCGTTTTTAAAGGGGCCGAATTTGGTGTTGGTCTCGCTGCCTGAAACAATAAATCCTCCTGCCTGGAAAGAGACAGTGTCTTTGATCTTATACTCCAGTGAAGGCATGAATGAAAAAGCGCTTTCGTGGTCTCCGAATTCGACAATTCCGCCCAATTTTATCTTCAAATTCTCTCTCAGCATACTGTATTCAGCGCTTGCCAGTATGAAGTCCTGGATCTCTCCGAAAAACATTCCTTTTTTAAACCCGAAAAGGGATTCGGCTGTGCCTGAATAATCCGCCTCATCAAAAAAGCCGTGAAGATACTGAGCGTTGAGGTAGATCCCGGTTCCAATATCTGCGGTATAGTCCAGCCCTAAGATATATTTGAAATAAGGGCCTTCAAAAAGGGGAAACCTTTCATTGAACGCAAAAGCCTCCATATCTTCCGGTATTGTGTAAGCCAGTTCAGCCCAGAAACCGGCTGAGAGAATCTCTCCCGCTATATCCATTCCAAGGACCTGTTTTTGGGGGTATGTATACGAGTACTCAAGTTCTGTAAGTCCGACAGGGGTTACTCCGCAGAGTAGGGGCAGATTAAAATTTCCTTTGTAGTAGCTGAGCCCTATATCCGTATTCAAGAGGACCGTTGCAAATCTCAGAGCAAAGTTTGTGTTCCTGAGGAGTTTGTTTTCTGTATCTATGTGGATGGAAGAGGAGGTGAGGCCTCCGGTGACCAAGTCTGAGAAGTCGGCCGGAAGAGGGGAGATCTGGCGGGATAAAAGCCAGATGAGCTGGATTTTGGTGAAGCCGGAGAGATAGTATTCAAAATTAAGCGCTGTCTGGGGGCGTCTTTCTCCAAAATAATCAGGGTCAAAGGTCAGGAAATTAGCGAAATCCACGGGATTTAAATTGTCAATCACATTGACCATATCTGCGGTTCCCCATTGGATTCTCTGTTTTCCCAGCGTGAGGTCAAGGCCGCGGAACAGAAAATCGGAAATTTTGATATTTCCTTCATAAAGAAAAAAATCAAAGGGTTCTGCCAGAGTGGGAGCGCCCAGGGAACTGGATTCAGGAAGGCTTTTTGCAGTAAACAGGGCATCGGGCTGGGAAAAACTGTCGAACCGGACTCCATAGCTTATCTTGTCGGATAAAAAGCCGGAGAGGCGCAGCCGGGTCTCAATGCGTTTGATGGCGAATTCGCCTGAATCGTGGATAAAGTAAGGCCCTGTATCATTCTGTTTGAGAAAGAGAGATGTGAAAAGTTTGACCCTTCCTGACACAGTAATATCCGCTTTTACTGTTTGGGGAAAAATCAGCAGGGCTGATGAAAGCAGGAGAACGGTTTTTTTCATCGGACACTCCTTTTCAGAAACCTGGGGGTGAATATTTCCGGGTCGAGGCCCTGGTCTGTTTTTATCTCATCCATAGTAAGCTCTGTCCGGGAACCTTCTTTTATGTTTTTCATGGTAATCTTCACAGGGATCCAGTATGTGCCAAAGGGCCGGCTTTCTTGGAGGGTTTCTTTACTCAGGGCACCGGATGAGTCATAAATCTTCATTCTTACAGGGAGATTCGATTCCTTGGAAACCCACATCTCGATCAATTCATAGGGTTTATCAGCATCCGGTTTTTTAGTGAGCTTGAGAAGCCAGAAGTCGTCTTCTTCTTTTATCAGCTCCGCATCGTAGTGTTTCTGAAAAGAACTGACTCCCAGGTCTTCGTAGGAAAAGTCAGAGCCCATGAAGCTGTCGGATTTATTGTGAGAAGCTATGCGGCGGATTCGGTGGAATTCCGGAAGATAGAGATACATCTGTTCGTCTGAGAGTGTGAGAAAACCCACATCCCTCACATCCGGGGGAGACATGAACTTCATGAGCCTCCAGTCATCTTCGTTTCTATTGTTCTTGGTCCATGTCTTTAATTCGCGCACTTTTTCGTTTCCCGAAGGGCTCACGATTTTCATCGTCATGATCATTTGGATATCCTTGGGAGCTTCACTGCCGGCCGCACGCGCATCGACTTTCTTTAGAATCTCATTGCCTGTGAGGCTCCACCCGAGGAGGGCGGATACCAGGAAAAAAATTGAAAAAATAATTGCTTTTTTATTCATTTATTCCTCCTATTTTCGGTTTGATGGTCAATATAAGGGCAGGAAGAATGGTCAGAGATGATAAAGCTGCAAGAAACATAGCTCCTGCCATAACCCCTCCAAAGTTTTTTAAGGGGCTCATGGATGAGAAAAGAAGAACCAGAAATCCGGTCATAACAGCCAGGGAGTTGGCAAGAATGGCTTTTCCCTTTTCCATGAACACACTTTGGACAGACTCCTCAATGCTGCAGCCTTGTTTTGCTTTTTCTCTTATTCCGTGTGTGAAATGGATCACATAATCGATTCCGACCCCTATGCAGACTCCGGCGATCATAATAGTGGCAAAGTCAAGCGGGATGCCCGCAATACCGAGAAAGCTGTAGATCACATAAAGAGTGAAACCTATGGGCAGGATGGAAATACATCCCCACTTAAAGGACCGGCTCATGATTATGATCAAGATAAAAGTAATGATAAGGGCAAGGGCAAGAGATTGAATCTGGGATATATAGAGGAAATGGTCTAACCTTGTCATGTATATCGGATGACCGCTTTGCTCGATCCTCGAGATTTCAAGAGGCTGCCCCTTGAACGGGGCCTTTTTTTCAGGAAGGACAACCATGTCATCTGCGATTTCATAGAGGAGACCTTTGAATTTTTTAGAAAAATTTTCGTTGATTTTAAGCCGGGAGTTCACTAAAGGAGAGATCTCTTTAAACGCCCTGTCTGCAAAAGCAGACCTAATGGACTCCGTCACCATGAAAGATAAAGCGGATGCCACGTCATGAGCGATCTCGTCATCATATTTTTCCCCTGGAATGGTGTTTTGCAGAAGCTTTTTAAAGTCTTGTATCGAAGTCTCTGATTTATCTAAGGATAGAATCAATCTGTCATAAAGTGTGTTTTTTATATCATCAGGTATTATGAAGTCAAAAAATTCAGAAAACAGAGTGTTTCTGAATTCCAAAGAAGCTCTGCTTTCCACATCCTCATCATTAGGTTCAGGAAAGTCCTGGATAAGGGAATAAAGTTTGCTGGCGGCGGTATCTTTATTAAATGACGGCTCTTTATAAGACAGTATAAGCCAGGTTATTTCATCCAGGACCGTGTCTGCCTCTTTTTCTCTCAGTTCCAGAATTTGGTTTTCATTGAACTTCTTAAGATTGAAGGCATATATGCCTCCTGAATATTCTTGCTTTAGAAAAAGGTTGATTTCATCACGCAGGCGGCGCATAAACTCGATTTCTGAATTCGACACACGGGAAAAAACCTGACTTTCAGTCAGATCGTCTGAAATGATCTGTTTAAGTTCTTCCCTGCCTTCCAGAAAAAGCCATAAGTTTCCAATGCCTCGGTCATTATCTGGGATATGGTAGCGGTCATTGAGCTGGTTATTCAGCTCCTGTATAAAGTCAGCCAGTGAAAAAGGCCGGCTGGCTCCTTGCACAGAACCAAGATAGAGAGAAACCCTCCTTATGATGCGGAGGGAGGCGGCTGAGTTGACACGTTTACCTTTGAAATAAACTGTAAGCGGGAATGATCCTCCAAAATGTTCTTTGACTATTTCAAAACCTTTTCGCGGTTCGCTGTTTTTCGGGTAATATTCCGAAAAATTCACCTGTCTTTTTATAATGAAAATTCCGTATCCCAATCCTAAAACAATGATAAGCGAAAAGGCTAAAACTGATTTTTTATACCTGTTTATAAAGTGGAATAATGCTTTTAGAAAAGGAGCCAAAAAAGACATATGCTTTTTTTGGCGGGATTTTTCTTTGCCCTGGAAAATAATGTGTGCAGCCGGAATAAGCACAAGTGATATAACAGCAGCAAAGATGATACCAACAGCGGAATAGATTCCAAATTCAGAGATGATTTTTAGTTTCACTGTCAAAAACGAAATGAATCCGGCGGCAGTGGTTAGTCCTGCCAGCATCACAGGAGCTGCGACTTGGCTTGAGGCTTGCGGGGCATTTTTGAGTTGGGGGGAACCGGATACCTGTTGACTGTAAAGTGTATTGACCACATGGATTCCGTATGCAGAACCCAGTGCGACCAACAGGACCGGTAAAGCCGGACTTATGAGATTTAAGGGACTGCGGAAAAGACCCATCACACCAAACGTCCATACCACAGATATGGCTACAACAGCGAAAGGGAAAACAACACCTTTCAGGTGCCTGAAGCTTAAATAAAGCAGAGAGAGGATGAGGATAACTATAAGAGGAATGAGTTTCTTCATGTCTGATGATACGTATTTATTTGCAAAGTAAGCATCCGAAGGATTTCCAGAGTAGAAAATTTCCGTTTGTGGACCTAAGTATTTTTCAGCGGCTGGCTTTATGGTTTTTTGGAATACGTCTATAAGGTCTCCCTGAGGGTCAATGTAAACACTGATTGCAAGCCATTCACCATCTGCGGATATGACATTATTGACCATGGTGTCTTTGGAAAGCGCCAATTCTTTCAGCCGTATCAGCTCTTGGTTGTCTTCTGGTATTTCCTCCAAGAAATCTCTGACTTCGATTCCTCCTTGGATTTGAGTGATATAGGGAGAATTGGAGAGAGAAGAGACCAGGAATATTTGGTTGTTTTCACTTAACTCGTCTGTAAATCGTTTGACCTGGGTCAGGGTTTTTTGTGAGAAAGCCCTGCTGTTATCAGTTTTAAAAGTGATGAGAACGAGTTGATTGGACCCAAACAGATCTCCTGTATGAATAAGGAGTTTGAGCACAGGGTCGTGTTCAGGAATCCATTCGGTCATCTGGTTTTCAAAACGAAGATTTTTTATCTGAAGGCCGAATAAACAGGTTAGAAGAATAATTATAAGGACAACGGCCACTCTTTTTTTTATTATGAATTCAAATAATTTATGCATCAGATCATGACTCCTTTGATAGAGAGTGAATATTCACTCTCATTTTAGTGAATACAGATACATTGTTTTTAAGTTCCATGCTAGGATTTTATTCCGGCAAGCAATTGAGACAAGAGACGATCACCGGTCTGGCTCAAGGAAATCTCTCTGTTTTTTATGGTCCAGTAAGAAAATGAGGTCTGGACTATTCCCAGAAAATGAACCGCTGCTATGGTGGAATTCAAGTCAGAACGGAATTTATCTGTTGTTTTCCCTTTGTCAATGATCTTCTTTATAGAGCCGGTTAAATCATTGATGAGAGAGTCGAGTTTGTTCAGCAGCGACTTTTCTCCTATGTGGATCTCGTCGGAATATATGATTTTAAACAACCCGGGGAAAGCTTCTAGAAATTCAAGATGGATTTTCAGTAGAGACTTCAGCTTGTTGATTGAATCATCTTCTGAGTCAATTATTTCTTTAAATTGTAACTGGGCAGCAGTGGCTGCTTCTTCCAGTATAAACTCGATGATTTCTTTTTTTGAATGAAAATGCCTGTATAGCGCAGATTCTGCAAAACCGACCTCTTTGGCTATTCGGGCAACAGTCATTCCTTTGATGCCGTATTTATCCACAATTTTTAGCGTTGTTTCTATGATTTCTTTTTTTCTGGTCTCTTTTGAGATTGCAAATATGGTCTCTTTCATAATAGTGAATGTTCACTCACATTATAAGGACGTGCAAAGAAAAGTCAAGGATCGGGAAAGAATATTTTGTTTTTTTTATTTATTTCGTATATAATCCTTAACCTGACCTATTCATAAAAAAATTGCGATATCTTTATTATTCATTTTGTTCCAGCGAGATGCAAGATTATTTCAAGAATGATGACAGCAACCTCGACTCGTGAATAATCCAGGCTGAATCATTGATTCTATTTGGATATAATGAAAATTAAAATAAGGGGTCATTCAATGAAAAAGAAAGTTGGAATTCTTTTCTCGATTATGTTTGTTTTGCTTTTATCCTCTGTCCGGATGTGGAGCTTACCGGCTGTCCATTTTGGCATAACCACAGATATTCTTGAGCTCATAGATGAAGACTATCAACTAGAGGTCATGTATTATACGTCCACAAAATCCGCTTTTTCTGTAAGAGTCGGTTATTACAGGACTATCGAAGACTCTGATGATAAATATGCCGACAATGATAGACACTGGGAGTTAGGCGGGAGATGGAGGCTTTTTGTTTTAGACAGGGCTCCAAATCTGCTTTTTGTAGGAGCTGGATTTGACAACAGGCCTCAGGACAACACCATCACTCCACTAGGAGAAGTAGGATTCAATTTTGCTTTAAAACCGTTCATAGTAAGTATCGTGGGTTTTGGCGGATATGAGATCCATGTTTATAATTCTGATGATAGTCGGTTTGTTAAGGGAATTGAGCTAAGAGCCGGAGTAGCGTTTTAGCATCAGTATCTCCAGCTTTTTAAATCCGCTCCTTCAGGAGCTGTCTCCAGTATCCTCTGGACGATTTTTGGAATGAACATTTGATTGTATCTGAGCCTTGAAATGGCATTGGGCCTTTCATGGTCCCCGTTCCAGCAGTGCTCTGCGCGGTCTCCATAATCAACTTCTCCGTTATAGTAGGGTTCTTTCGTGCTTTCCAGGAATTCTTCCATAAGATAGACTGCATTGTTTAGATAATAATTATCCATATCTCCGCAGTAGATGTGGATTTTCCCTGTGAGTTTGGGACCCAGAGTCTCCCAGTCTCTTTCCAGAATAGAGCGCAGGTCATAATTTTCCCTCCAGTATTCAGCCACCTCAGGGTCTATGTCACCTGTTTTCTTATCCCAAATAGGCTTGGGGTATCCATCCTCTCCGACTGGAGAATACACAGCCTGCCAGATATCCCACTGCTGACCAGAACGCGAGTTTGTTCCCAGAACAAGTTCTCTATGGTTCATCTCTTCAAGAGTGCAGCTTATTTTGCCAAGATAATCCCTTGTTCCAGGCCTTGGAGTTTTCTTCCACTGGCTGTCCAGGAAATAGGCGTTTTTATTCTCGTATATATTGACAATGGTGTAAGCCCGGAAGTCAATCGGATCAGGGCAGGCGGCAAAGCATCCGTTGTATTCGTCCGGATAGAATACCTGAACGGCAAGAGCTTCCCATCCTCCGGTAGAACCTCCGTACAGGAACCGGGACCATCCTTTGCCGATGCCTCTGAACTGTTTTTCGATATACGGGATCAGTTCATAGGTGATCGCATCTCCATACGGGCCGAGATTGGCAGAGTTCACAGCATAGGAGTCATCGTAATAGGGATTGGCATGCTGGATTTCAATGACGAGCACCCGCGGGAAATCAGGTCCTGTCCAGTCCTTATAAAATTTATAAGCATATTCCTGCTGGATGAGGTTGTAGCCTTCCACATCAAATCTGTCACTGTATACAGGTTCTGTGCTTTTATCCGGTCGCTCTTCCCTGAATCCGCCGAAAGTGTACGGGAAATGCCCGTGAAAGATGACCAGGGGATATTTTGCATCAGGATGCTCCTCAAATCCTTCCGGAAGAAGTACATGGGCGCCCAGATGCATGGGCCGCCCCCAGAATTCGCTCAGCAGCTTGCTTTGGATTTTTACGTGTTTGATGTATTTTGTTTCAGGTGGATCAGGGATGGGAGGGATTTTTTTATCCATTTCTATTTCTATTGTTTGCTCTTTTTCAGGATCTAAACTGATTTTCACAGGGGTGCTGTACAGGTTTCCCGGTGCTTGATTCCATCTCTGGCCTTCCCCTCTGTCCATGGGAAGCTTGACAGTGTAGCCATCGGCCCGGTTAAAGGTCTCGTATTTGTGAAGAAGCGCCTGCACAAAGTATGTTCCTTCTGGGATGTCAGATATGCTTTTTAGAGGATATCCGAACACATCCGCGTCGATCACTGCTTCTTCCCCGGGAGTTAATCCCTCTACGTCTATCCCGAAGATCAGCTGGCTATCCGGCCCATCAGATATTTGAAACCTGGGTTCTGCCTTTCCGTCGCTGGATATCATCAGGAGAAGCCGGCCGTCTAAAGGTTCTTTACAGAGTTCTTCGGGGAAGGAAATAGCAAATTTCAGATTTGTTCTTTGATTTGATTCACTTGTTTGGCAGCTTATCATAACCAAAAAAACGGTAATGAATAAAACAGCCGGGATGGCATGACTCTTTAGATGTCTTTTTCTCATTTTTATTCTCTCCTTAAAGTATCTCTCACTTAATCTGGTCTATGCTCTGAAATTCAGATATGGCTTGTGCTCGCTAAAGATTTTTAACGCCATTCTTCGTACTGTGTTTTCGGCTGCTGCGCAACTCCCCCCGTCCGTGGGTCAAACATGCTCACAGCTCGGCTTTGCCGAGTTCCCTCAAACACAACACTCCGAAGGCTAAATCTTCAATGTCGCTTCAGCCACACCTGAATTTCATTAAGCTCTCTTCAACCTCGACTTGTTCATAATCCAGATTATCTAATTTATACTTTAACTCATTTTAAATCAATTTTCTTTTTAACCTGGAAGATGAATAGGTCAGGTTAGCAACTGAATTGACTATTTGTGCGTATATTACTATAGTCTTAATTAACCTGGATGATGAATCAATGAGATGCCCTAAGTGCAGGACTGAAAACAGACCTGGTACAAAATTTTGCGGAAACTGCGGGGCCTCTCTGGAAACAAAGTCAAAGGGATCTACATCTGATACAAAGACTCTTGTGACATCCATTGCTGACATGAAAGTCGGAAGCACATTTGCGGATAGATATCATATTCTCGAGAAGCTCGGGAAAGGGGGAATGGGGGGCGTTTATAAGGCGAGGGATATCAATATAGATGAGAACATGGCTTTAAAAATCCTGAATCCTGAAATCGCCTCTGATGAGAAGACGCTTCAGCGTTTCCGTAATGAATTGAGATTGACGAGAAAGATCTCTCACCGGAATATCTGCCGTGTGTTTGACTTAAGCGAATATGAGGGGATTCACTATATATCAATGGAATATGTTTCAGGGGAGGATTTGAAATCGCTTATCTACCGGGTGGGACAGTTGACTGTGGGCAAGGCTGTTATCATTGCCCGTCAGATTTGTGAAGGCTTGAACGAAGCGCACCGGTTAGGTGTTGTCCACCGGGATTTGAAACCTCAGAATGTCATGATCGATAGTGAGGGAAATGCTAAAATCATGGATTTTGGTATTGCACGGTCTATCAAGTCAGAAGGAATAACCGAAGAAGGTGTTATCGTAGGCACGCCTGAATATATGTCTCCGGAGCAGGTTGAAGGCAATGAGATTGACGGCCGGACTGATATTTATTCATTTGGTATTATCCTTTATGAAATGCTCACAGGAAGGCTTCCTTTTGAAGGAAAAACTCCCTTAAGCGTAGCTGTAAAGCAGAAATCAGAAAAACCTTTGAATCCCAGGCGGATCAACTCTCAGATACCGGAAAATATAAGCCGGCTGATTCTTAAATGTTTACAGAAAAAAGCAGATGAACGGTATCAAGATGTCGGTGAGCTGCTGGCTGAATTGAGAGAGATAGAAAAGCAGATGCCTGAGACCGACAAGGTTCTGCCTAAGAGGAAGACCACGGCTTCCAGGGAGATCACGGTAAAATTCAACTTAAAAAAGGTTCTGACTCCTGTGTTGATAGTCATCTCCCTTTTTGTCATAGGTTTTATTGTATGGAAAGTCCTTTGGCACCAGAGGACTGTGGTTTCCGAAGGAGCCAGACCTTCTCTGGCTGTCATGCATTTTGAAAACAATACCGGGGATGAGAGTTTTGACCACTGGAGAAAAGCTCTTTCTGACCTTCTTATCGCTGACCTCGGACAGTCAAGATTTTTAAAAGTATTAAGCGGAGAGAAGCTGTTTGATGTATTAAAGGAATTGAATCTGGAGCAGTCCGAAACCTATTCCTCAAAAAATTTAAAAGATGTAGCGTCAAAAACCGGTGTGACTTATATTCTTACGGGACGGCTCACAAAAGCCGGAGATACATTAAGAGTGAATACCAGTTTGCTTGAGGCTGAGACGGAGAGGATAATCGGAAGAGAACAGGTGGAAGGGATAGGAGAAGAGAGCCTTTTTGATTTAGTGGATCAGCTCACAAAGTTGGTCAAGGAGGACTTTAAACTGTCATCTTCGGATATACAGGGAGATATAGACCTGAACATAAGGGAGATCACAACAGATTCCCAGGATGCCTATCGATACTACAGAGATGGGGAGAACTATAAAAGCCAGGGGGAATATTTGAAGGCGATCCCTTTACTGGAAGCCGCCGTGGCTATCGACCCGGGATTTGCCATGGCCTATAGGGGGCTTTATATATGTTACTCCAATCTCGGTTATCAAAGTGAAGCGGTTAAAAATCTTGAAAAGGCTTATGAAAAAAGGGCACATGTATCAAAGCGAGAGCAGTACAGCATTACTGCAGAATATTTTCGTCAGACTGAAAAGACCTATGATAAATCCATAGAGGCCTATGAAAAATTATTGGAACTATACCCTGAAGATGAGATCGCAAACAACAATCTCGGTCTTCTGTATATGACTGTAGAAAGATGGGATGACGCGGTCGAACGTTTATCAGTGAGCAGAGAGAGTAAAGCCAGAGGGCTTCAGAGTTATACGAACTTAGCCAATGCCTATACAGCAAAAGGACAGCTTGACAGAGCAGCCGAAGTCCTCGAATTTTATTTGGATAATATCAGAGAGAGCATATATGTTAGAGCAGACCTTGCCCGGGTCTTGATGATGCAGGGCTGGTTTGACCGGGTACAAGAAGAATTAGATAAAATTTTATCCGTGAATCCATCTTTTGAAAATCAATATGAAATAAGAGGCTCTGTTTATCAGATGAGAGGGGAACTGGAAAAGGCAGAAGTCGAGTTCACAAAGCTTCTGGAGACTGAAAATCCCAATATCCATAATACAGGAAGATATTTGCTTTATAAGTTGTATTTAATGCAGGGCCGGTTTCAAGAAGCCGAGGAACAGGTAACAGAAGGCATAGAGATGGCTCAAGTCATTGAGGATCCATCCCTGGAGGCTAACTGGAAATTAATAAAAGCGTACCTGTATTTTCTCCAGGATGAACCGGATAAAAGCACATCCGCCTTATCAGAAGCCGAAGACATGGCTTTAAGCATTGAAAATTTAAGCTTCCAGAGGCAGGCTCAGTTTTTCAGATGCCTTGTGGATTTAAGAACAGGCTCTTTAGACGAAGCTGAAAAGGGCGCAGAGAAACTCAAGACCATGATACAGAAAGGAATGAATCAAAAGGAGATGAGGCTTTATTACCTGGCCCACGGTTTCATCCAGTCAGAGAAAGGCAGAACTGATGAAGCTGTGAGTGAGTTCAGGAAAGGGCTAACTCTTCTGTCCGCTCATGACGAGATGAGAGCGTGGTTCCTGAATGCTGCTGCAGAGGCTTATTATAGATCCCTGGATCTCGATAGTGCCCAGAACATTCTTAAGGAGATTTTTGACGATAGGAATTTAAGAATGGAAGGGGATTACTTTTTCTCTAAAAATCTCTATTTGATGGGCAGGATACTTGAGGACAAAGGTTTCAAAAAGGAAGCGAAAAAGTATTATAGCGAACTTCTGAATATATGGGAAAATGCAGATGAAGGTTTTCCTCTTAAAAAGGAGGTTCGCACAAGGAGCCAGTCCCTCTAGAAAAGAGCTTTTAGTCAGAAAAAATTGACTTTTTCTTCGGAAAATCCGATATTGATAAGGAAGTGAAAAAAGCTTTTCTCTTTTTCCCCGGATTCGTAACAGCCGCTCTTTTTATATTCTTTTCTATGGGATACGGTGATTTGAATGGAATATACAGAGCTAAGAACGAAGAAAAAATCAAAGACCCTGAAAAAATCATCCTGGAAATCTATGATGAAGTCAAAGATATGGGCCAGAGAGAAGGGGAAGATTTTTTGAAAAGAGAGTTCCATTTTGACCTGGACGGACGGAGGGAAAACAGGGAAGAACACATTTTAGTGTTCAGTTATTTTTCTAAAAACCAACAAATATTTTCCATTCAAATCACTTATTACGAAGACGAGGGCAGTAAGAACTACCAGGGATTAGCTAAAGACATCAAAGATATAGACTGTTTGATAACGGAGAATACCGTAGAAATAAAGGAATGCAGTTATTCACAGGAAGACTTGAAGACTCTCCTGCCTCTGATTCTGGAAGGGATAAAAAAAGAAAAAGAGCTTTTAAAAATGATCCGTCAGCCGGAATAAGAAACAGTACAGGAAATCCCAAGCATCTTTGCTTGACGAGATACCCTGCCAGACAGCCGTTCGCACTTCTGGTTGCAGGATCCTCCGGAACTTGATAATAATCGCCAAACACTCTTACGTTAAGGTCATTCTCCTTGTGATACGTTTCAGGACTAAAGACCAGGATCAATTTCGCGGTGAATAAAAAAAGCGGTCATTTTTCTTTCCTTTGATCATTCATTGTATTTTTTTTTGTATCTAAAAATTTGGCAATAAGACAAAATGAGAAAGATTGACTCTAATCTTCAAGCATGTGCACAAGAAGGCCGCTTCTTAATTTGGGCTCGAACCAGGTAGATTTTGGAGGCATCACTCTTCCTGAATCAGCTATATCCATGAGCTCTTTGACCGATGTGGGGTAAAGGGCAAAGGCGACTTTGAACTGACCGCTGTCCACCAGTTTTACCAGTTCTTCGAGTCCTCTGATTCCTCCGACAAAGTCAATATCATCGCTGGTCCGGGGATCTTTGATTCCGAAAAAGGGCTCCAGCAGATTTTTCTGCAGGTAAGAAATATCCAGGCTTTCAACAGGGTCATGCTTTTCCATGTGTTCGGATTTTGCTATTAGTTTGTACCAGTTCTTGTCACAATACATACCGAATGTACCTTTTTTCTTTGGTTTAAAAGGTTTCGGGCCTGTTTTCTTGATTATGAAGTATTCTTCCAGGCTTTGAAATAATTCATCAGAACTGTGTCCGTTAAGATTCTTCAGCACCCGGTTGTAGTCCATAATGTGAAGCTGGTTATCCGGAAACAAAACCGCAAGGAAAAAATTATATTCTTCATCTCCTGTGTGATGGGGATTGGCTGCTTTTTTCATCTCAGCGACCCTTGCTCCTGATGCGGAGCGGTGATGCCCGTCTGCGACATAGATATAATCGATTTTGCCGAATTCCCGGATAAGCCTGTCGGATAATGAATCGTCTTCAATGACCCAAACCGTATGTCCTATCCCATCAGATGCGGTAAAGTCGTAGACAGGTCTTTCTTTAGTAGCTTTTTTGACTAACCTGTCTATATTTGGTTTTGCTTTATATGTTAAAAAAACAGGGCCTGCGTTTGCATTTGTCCGGTAAACGTGTTTTATCCGGTCCGCTTCTTTTGCCGGCCGGGTGTGTTCGTGTTTTTTTATGACATCCTTGTTATAGTCTTCTGCAGATACACACCCTACGATGCCGTACTGCTCTCTTTTTCCCATTTTTTGTCTGTATATATACAGCTTGGGGCGGTCTTCTTTGATCAGGATCCCTTCATTAATGAATTTATCGAGATTTTCTCTTGCTTTATCATAGACCGGCTCAGAATACAGGTCAGTGCCTTCGGGCAAATCCACTTCAGGTTTGACCACATGCAGGAAAGAGTAAGGATTCCCTTTAACCAATTCCCTTGCTTCTTTACTGTTCAGCACATCATAGGGATAGGATGCGACTTTTTCTTCCAGCCCTTTTTTGGGTCTTAAAGCTTTGAATTTTCTTAATACAGCCATATTAAACTCCCTTTATCTTTTGTGGTTCATGTTATTTTATTATAAGTATTTTTTTCTGGCATCCGTCTATAAAATGACATCCGTCCTTGGTAAAGACGCCGTCTTCTTCAAAACCGATTCTGACATCCTGCCCGCCCCATTCCGGAACACTTGTGATGCTGCTGAATTCAATTGCATAGCAGGTGTTGTAATGCAGGGTATACTCCATTTCCGTGCGTATTCCTTCGGGTGCGCTTTCTGGATCCCTGGCATCCATGGAGCATCCGGCAGCATGGCCGTGAAATCCTAGGGGATGGGAATAAATAAGAGGTCTGAGTCCTGCCTCAGCTGCTTTTTTCATAGCTGTATCTGTGATCTCGTTTCCTGTCCTCCCAACTCTAAATTCGTTCATGAAAATATCAGCGACCTTGAGAGCCCGGTCCAGAGCTTTTTTAATGCCTTCAGGGGCGTCATCTTCGCCTGTTTTGCATACATAAGCCTGCCACTGCATGTCCGTGCAGAGTCCGAGGTATTTTATGCCGATATCACAGTGAAGCAGGTCTCCTCTCCGGATGACTTCCGGATTTTCTTTGTATTTTTCCGCTGTTTTTTCATATCTCTGAATGCTTACGGAAGGCTGAAACCATGTATCCAGACCCAAATCAGTATATTTTTGGCGGATCCACCAGACGACATCATCAGTGGTAGTGATATCAGGAGTAATGACTTCGTTGGAAAAGAACTCGGCTATGATATCATGGGCAATGCCGCAGATATGGCGGTATACACTGAGTTCCTGAGGACTCCGTGTCTCCAACCAGCCAAGGCACAGGTTTTCAGCGGACACGAATCTTGAAGAAAGTTCAGGGCCCAGTGCTTGTTCCAGCTTTTCCTTCATGCTTGCGGTCAGGCCGTCCCCAAATCTGAAAGTAGGCGAAACATTGATCCCAATTTTTTTCGGGTTGATTTTTTTTATGAAATCAGCCAGGCTTTCGAACTGCTTTTTCTTTTTATCTTCCCAAGTGGTTCTGTACCATTTTCCCATTCCGTAATAGCTTCCTGACAGTCTTTCGATTCCTTTTTCTTCCCCCCGGTCGTAAAACATAAGGACAGATGTTCTGCGGGCAGCCATGGTGGGTTCCGGGACCAGAGACATATAAACCGGGTCTTCATTGTATTCCCGGTTTATGATAAGCCAGAGGTCTATATTTTCTCTTCTCATTAACATGGGAATAATATGATCGAGCCTCCATTCCAGCCATTGGTTCATGACTTCCGCCCTTTTTTTCTCGGGAAGTATGTTGCGGCTGTCTTTGACATCAGCTGTGGTGTTTCCCTGGGAGAAAAGGTTCCCGGATAAACCGGTTAGAACTAGAAATGAAAAGATCAGAAAAAAGAAAGAATTGCGAATATGTTTCATTAAGATCTCCTTTGTTTAATATATCATAACTTTTTGACTATCCCAACCGTATTTTAACCTGGATTATTCACGAGTCGAGGTTGCTTAAACTTACTGAAATTCAGGTGTGGACGTAGCGACATTGAAGATTTAGCCTTCGGAGTGCTTTGTTCGAGGGAACTGGGCGAAGCCGAGCTGCGAGCATGTTTGACCCACGGAAGGGGGAGTTGCGCAGCAGCCGAGAACACAGTGCGAAGAATGGCGTTAAAAATCTGAAGGGAGTACAGACCATATCTGAATTTCATATCGGCTCGCCTATATGGTAAAAAAATGGCGATTAAAATGAAAGTAAAAACAAACAGAAATATTTCAGTTGTCATTTTTTTTTTAAAAGTATGTATATCCTTGATATCAAAACAAAAAAAGGAACATCGCCATTTTTTTATGAATAGTTCAGCTAATTTAGAGGCAACTTTATATATTTTTATTTCGTATATTAAATGGAAGAGATCAGGATGGAGATAATGAAGAGAGATGGAAAGATCAGGAGGATACACATGAAGAACGTGCTGTGGATTTTTATCATCCTTTCAATGCCTTTGCTGCTGACCGCAAAATCAGTAGAGGCTCCAAAGCCCAAGTCGGTTACAGCCCGTAGGGCAGGGGAATCCATAAAAATAGACGGAATTCTTGAGGAAGAAGTCTGGAAGACTGAGGGATTTAAGGATTTTATCCAAACAGACCCTATTGACGGGGCTGAACCTTCGGAGAAGACCAGTGTTTGGATTGCCTATGATGATGAATCTCTTTATGTGGCTGCTTATCTTTATGATTCAGAACCGGAATCGATCCAGGGACGCCTGGGCCGAAGGGATGACCTAGTGGAGTCGGACTGGTTTATGTTTGCGGTGGATCCCTACTTTGATAGAAGAACGGGCTACCAGTTTGCTGTCAATCCTTCGGGTTCTATCGTGGATTGGACACTTTATAATGATATAAACAGTGATACAACATGGAATGGCGTCTGGGATTGGGCTTCTCATTTAAACGGTGATGGATGGAGTGTGGAGATCAAGATCCCCTTTGACCAGCTCCGCTTTCCCAAAAAGGATGAATATGTATGGGGAGTTAATTTCCGGAGAGTGATACTGAGAAAGAATGAAAGGCTTGCTTCTGTATGGGTTCCCAAGGAAGAGAGCGCTTATGTATCCCGTTTTGCGGAACTTAAGGGAATCAAAGGAATCGATCCGGGTATGCATATTGAGGTGCTTCCTTATGCAGTAAGCCAGGCTCATTTCAGCCCGAAGCAGGAAGGAAATCCTTTTGAGACAGGAGAGGAGTTTTTAGGAGACGCCGGATTTGATTTTAAAGTGGGATTGAAGAGCAATCTCACTCTGGATGCAACGGTCAATCCGGATTTCGGCCAGGTCGAAGTCGACCCTGCTGTCGTAAACCTGAGTGCGTATGAGACATATTATGAAGAGAAAAGGCCTTTTTTTATAGAGGGAGCCAATATTTTCAATGCTTTTGGAAGGGGCGGTGTCCACATGAATGCCAATATCAACTGGCCTGCCCCGTCACTTTTCTACAGCCGTCGTATTGGAAGAGGCCCTCAAGGACCTGTGACAAGGGCTGGTTATGTGGATTATCCTGAGGCTTCTGCAATCCTGGGAGCGTTTAAACTTACAGGAAAGATATTTAACGGATGGGACATTGGATTTGTAAATGCGCTGACATCCAGAGAATATGCAGAGATCGATTCCGGAGGCACACGTTATCAGGAAGAAGTAGAGCCTTTAACCTATTACGGAGCGCTCCGTGTTCAAAAGGATTTCAATGAAGGAGCCCAGGGAATTGGATTCCTGGTTTCTTCGGTTAATAGGGATCTTGGAGACCAGACCCTGGAGGATTTGCTGAATAGGAATGCTTTTTCTCTGGCTGTGGACGGCTGGTCCTATCTGGATAAAAAAAGGACCTGGGTGGTCTCGGCGTGGGCCGGAGGCACCAGGGTTGAAGGCAGTCAGTCTGCGATTTGTGGGCTTCAACAGTCTTCTCTTCATTATTTTCAGAGACCCGATGCCTCCCATGTTGAAGTGAACGAAAACGCCACTCATATGAGCGGGTGGGGGGGACGTTTCAATCTGGCTAAACAAAGTGGAAATTTTGTATTGACCTTTGCTCTCGGGGCTTTATCTCCCGGATTTGATCCCAATGACATCGGATTTCAGTCAGCAGCTTCGGACGTCATCAATGCTCACCTTTTAGCCGGATATATCCAGCCCCATCCGGGTAAGGTTCTTCGCAGTTGGAATGTTTTTGGAGGCCCGTTCGGAAATTATGACTTTGGAGGGAACAAGACATGGGAAGGTTTCCTTGTTTTTTTCCATGGGGAATTTCTCAATTACTGGGGATTTGAAACCATGTTTGCCTACAATCCAGAGACGTATAGCAAAACATTGACCAGAGGTGGCCCTTTGGCTTTGGTCCCTTATGGCTATCAGGTTAATTTTGGTTTTTCGAGCGACAGCAGGAAAGCTGTGGTTTTCTCCATGAACAACAGCTTTTATAATAGGCCGGAAGAGGGCTTTAATTTGAGTTCAAATATTTCATTGAACTGGAAGCCGCTCAGCAATATAAACCTATCCATAGGTCCCGGCGTTTATATCAAGGAGTCAGATATCATGTGGGTGACCCGGGTAGATGATCCTTTGATGACGGAAACTTATGGGACAAGGTATGTTTTCGGAAGCATAAAACAGAACACTCTGTATACGGAAATAAGGCTTAACTGGACTTTTACCCCGAGAGTCACTCTTCAGCTCTACCTCCAGCCTTTTATTGCGGTCGGGGAATATGATGGCTTTAAGGAGCTGGCCGAGCCCAGGACATTTGATTACAATAGGTACGGAGAAGGAGAGTCTTCCATTGGATATGAGGATGGATACTATCATGTGGACCCGGACGGAGCGGGACCTGCGTCTGAGTTTTCATTTTATGACCCTGACTTTAATTTCAAATCTTTAAGGGGGACCATGGTTTTCAGGTGGGAATATCATCCGGGTTCGACTCTTTATTTTGTCTGGACCCAGAACCGCTCGGACTATTCCAATCCAGGAGAGCTCTTATTCGGCCGCGATCTGAGAGACCTTTTCACAGCTCCCGGAGATAATGTTTTCCTCATTAAAGTCACCTACCGATGGAACAGATAGAGGTGAAAAATAAAAATCAGGATTTGGATAGTTCGCGCAGAAGAGCCCGGCAGGCTGTTGGAGACTCGATATAAAAACCGGCTTCAGTGGGGCCGTACCCTATTTTTATAGAAAAAGCTCCTTCAGGCAGGGCTTTAAACAGATCCTCGTCAGTCCAATCATCACCCAGTGCGAGTATAAAATCCCAATCTTTCATTCTTAGAAAATGATCGGCAGATACCCCTTTATTGATTCCGGCAATCCTGACTTCTATCACCTTCTTCCCGTGCATTAGCTGGAGGCTTGTGTTTGCTAGAAATTCATTAAGATTGTCATACAATTCATGGGAACGCATCTTTCCCAACTCAGGGCTGGTATTTCGGTAATGCCAGGCAAGTCCGAATTCTTTTTCTTCTACAAAGGAGCCCGGAACCCGGGATTCGTAATTTTTAAGGATGGGCATGATCCGGTATTTCCATTGAAAAGGGATACTGACCTGTCTTTCCCATTCGCCTTTCGGAAGTATTTTGAGCCATGACCCGTGTTCGGCCACCAGAGAGCAGTTGATATCTCCGAGCCACTGTTCCATTGTGTTTCGGTCCCTTCCGCTGATTATGACCACATGGTTATTGGTTTTTTTTGAAAGAGAGATAAGCAGTCTTTTTAGTTCTTTATCCGGCCTGGCGTCTTCAGGCTTCTTGGAAAATGAAATCAGTGTTCCGTCATAATCAAAAAGGAGAAGTCTTTTCTTGCTTTTTTTATACTGAGATAAAATTTCTGTTTTCCCGTGTTGGTTTAATTTTCTGTGTTCTCTTGAGGCTTGAATATTTTTTGTCTCTTCAATGCTTTTTATGAAGCTCTGGGTCCAGTGCTTTATATCATATTCCATGATGCGTTTTCTCATGATCTTCATTCGGGATATTTTTTCTTGTTGCGGCATGGTAAGGGCTTTTTTTATTGCGTCAACGACTTCGTTTTTATTATGGATATTGACTATCAATGCTTCCCCCAGTTCCTCTGCAGATCCGGCGGTTCCGCTCAGGATAAGAACTCCGTTGTGGTCCTTTTTTGCAGCCACATATTCCTTGGCGACCAGATTCATGCCGTCTCTTACAGGAGTTACCAGGGCAATGTCTGCGGCTGAGTACAGAGAGATGAGTTTCTTGAACGGCCGTGAGCGGTATATATAATTGACAGGTGTCCAGCTTGCAGTCCCGAATCTTCCGTTTATTTTTCCGACAAGTCTGTCAATCTCTTCTTTCAACAGTCTGTAATGGCTCACTTTTGTTCTTGACGGCACACACAGCATAATATAGGTTGTTTTTTCATGCCACTCTCGATTTTTTGAAAGAAAGAGTTCGAATGCTTTGAGGCGTTGGGGGATGCCTTTGGAATAATCAAGTCTATCGACTGAAAGGATGATTTTATTTTCCTCTCCCAATAATTTTCTGCAATGTTCTGTTTCTCTCTGCACTTCGGGGTCAGCAAGGAGTCTGTTGTTTTTTTCAACATCGATTCCCATGGGAAAGTTATCTACCCGGACTATTCTGTTGTTTATGGAAATTGAACCGAATTCGTGTTCATAACCCAGAAGCCTTAATGAACTGCTTAAGAAGTGCCTTGCGTATTCATATGTGTGGAATCCAATAAGATCAGCTCCCAGCAGACCTTCTAAAATTTCCGTTCTCCAGGGAAGTATTCTGAATATTTCTGATGATGGGAAAGGGATATGAAGGAAGAATCCTATGGAACTTTCTGGAAATACTTTCCGTATTAATTCGGGAAGGAGCATAAGATGATAGTCATGGACCCAGAAAGTGTTGTCAGGTTCAGCTGTTTCCATGATTATATGTAAGAATTTCTGGTTTACTTTCTGGTAGGATTTCCATTCCAGCTCCTCAAAAGTACTCAACGAAGAAAAATAGTGAAAAAGAGGCCATATGGTTCTGTTTGAGAATCCGTAGTAATACTTTTCCAGTTCAGGGCGGGAAAGGAAAACAGGATAACACTGGTGGTCGTTGATGAGGCATTCTTGAATATATTTCTTCTCCCTGCTGTTCCTTGGGATATAACCAGGCCAGCCTATGAACAGTACTTTTTTCTTTTGTTTGAGAGAGCGAAGGCCTGTAGCAAGTCCTCCCGGGCTCTCCTTTATTATTATCTGGTTCTTTTTCCTGCTTACGGTAACAGGAAGCCTGTTGGAAATTATGATAAGTTTGTTTTTTGAAGATTTATTTTTTCCCATAAGAATACTTACCCCTTTATAGATTAACCTTTTAGAAAAATAATTTCAAACCTTTTGAACCTGGATGATGAACAAGCCGCTCATCGCCGTTTTATGAATAGGTCAGGTGGATAATTCCAGCTTAGTAGTTGGGATAGCCGAGGTTATGGTTGAGAACATCGATAAGAAGTGTGAGATAATCATCGAGGTGTCGGGTAATCAGAAAATTTTCCTTGATGTTTTTTTTGCCTTTTCTGCCCATTTCTTTGGCAAGTTTTTTGTCTTTGAGTATGGTTATGACTTTTTCTGCGCATCCATTAATATCATCCGGTTCTACCAGGAAGCCGGTTTCATTGTCTATTAATTGTTCAGGGATGCCTCCTCTGTTTGAGGCAACGACAGGGGTCTCTTTCCATTGGGCTTCACTTACGGTTAGACCGAAGCCTTCTCTTATCGACTTTTGAAGTATGACTGCGGATATCCGCTGCAGAACATTGACAAGGATATGGTTGTCTCCCAGAATAAACTTGACATCACCTGACTGTATATATTTACTTGCTGCTTTTTTCATTCTGCTGTATACAGTGACGCCTTCCGGGTCATCCGGAGCCATGTTGTAGCAGTAAATAAGTCTGCAGTCGATTTTTTCTTTAACAAGTTCAAAAACTTTGAGCACGCCTTCCGGGTCTTTCCATGGATCAAATCTTGATACTTGGGTGATTAGAGGCTTGTCTGTGGGGATGTTGAATTTTTTCACAGTCGTCTTGATTGTTTTTTCTTTGAGGTCCATATTTTTTGTGGACAGAGGATCTATGGAGGGATAGATGATATACTGTTTTATAGGGATGTCATCCTTTTTGAAGTGTTTACTGGATATGATCATCAAGTCGTACCTGAGTATGAAGCTCTTTATAAATTCCCATAATTCCTTGTTTGGCTCCGTGATGTCTATATGGCAGCGCCAGACCCAGGGCTGCCTTTTCTTGTTGTATTTGATAAGAGGGAGGGGTTGGGGGTCATGGATGATAACACAGTCATGGTTCAGATGTGTGAAACTGGCAAATCTTTGGTTGGTCTCCAGGTAGAGACACTTTTTGTTTTTTGATAGATTTATGGAATTACCCTGAAGAGCGTTGTGGAATTTTTTGGTGACCGAAAAGAAATCAGAGGGACCTATCAAGACTCTCCATCCTGCATCAACTCCTATGTCGTTCAGAAGGACAATGAGGTTATTCAGTATTTCAGCCACGCCACCTCCATGGGCAGTGGAGTTGATGTGAACGATGTGTTTGTTTATCAATCTGTGGGCCTTTTGATGGATCCGCCCTATTATTTTTTCACCGACTATGGGCAGGTAATCATCAATACTCTTCATGTCTTTCTCCCGTATATTTTTTTTCGAGTTTAGAGTTTTGTAACTTATAACATCAATGTTTTTATGTGTCAAATAAAAGGCCTGGGAGGTTGTAAAAAAGGGGGGAATTTGATTCTTATCTGAGAATATGAGATAATCTATAGCTAATGAGAAATAAAGTTCCTAGTATCCTACATAACTCCATGTTTTTTTCAGACCTATGAATGACCTTTTCATAGATAATAAAGAAGACCTGTACGGGAGAAAACAGACACTTCAGATGCACGTAAAAAGGAGAAAGAGTCTCTGAATGGCAAGTAATCCGGAGTTCTTCACTCAGACCAAAGTTAAAAAGAAAAAAAAGTTCAGTTCTGAAAAAAACGAACAAATCCGGAAAATCCTTCAACTTGGAAGAGAAAGAGGTTATCTCTTTATAGAAGAGATAAACGGTTTGCTTGAGGAAGGATTGGAGACTGACAAAGAGTTTGATGGATTTATTGAATCCTTGGATAGATATAAAATAAAAATCAGAAACAAACAAAGAGAGATCAAACAGCGTCCAAAGAAGCCGGAAAAAACTCGGGTAAGGGGGATTGAAAGAACGACCGACCCTGTAAAACTCTATCTAAGGGAAATGGGGAGCATTTCTCTTTTAACAAAAGAAGGTGAAATCGCTCTGGCAAGACAGATTGAAAGAAGTGAAAGAAATACTATTAAAGCGCTTTCCCGGACTCCCTTTTTATTTGAATTGATTTGTGATGTCAAAGACAGGTATGAGCTGCATAAGAGAATTCTGAATAATATGTTTGATTTTGATGAAAGCAGTGTTTCAGGTGAGCATCAGGATGCAAGGGAAGAACGGATTTTCGATATAATATCCCAGATTAAGGAAGGTTATTCAAAACTCGAACAGATCCCTAAGTCTGATAAGAATAGAATAAAACGCCTCCGGATTCTCTCCAGAATAAATCAGTTGTTGAGGTCTCTTCGGATTAAGCCGGAGATTATTGAAAGAGCTACAGAGAATTTGCATTTAAAACTGGAAGGGGTTAACAGGCTGGAGGAAATTAAGGAGGATTTAGAGGCAAAGTATAAGCGCAAAAGAAAGAGAAAAAAGAAACTCGCCATAAGAAAGCAGATAAAAGATACAGAAGGACTGATTCATGTGATGCAGGAAGAGGTAGGGATTGATTTTGATGGACTGAAAAAAATAATGCGCACCATCAAGATGGAACAGAAGATGAGCGACCAGGCCAAAGAAGAACTGGTTGCGGCAAATCTAAGGTTAGTCATTTCAATTGCAAAGAAATATATCAACAGAGGGCTTCATTTTTTAGATTTGATTCAAGAAGGAAACACAGGGTTGATCAAAGCGGTCAATAAATTCGAATACAAAAGAGGATACAAGTTTTCGACCTATGCCACCTGGTGGATCCGGCAGGCAATAACGAGAGCCGTATGTGACCAGGCAAGGACTATCAGAATCCCTGTCCACATGATCGAGACTATCAATAAACTGATCAAGCAATCTCAAAAATTTGTTCAGGAAATGGGACGTGAGCCAAAATGCGAAGAATTAGCCAAAAAAATGGATATGCCTATCCATAAAGTGAGGAAAATTATTAAGCTCTCCCAGGCGCCTATTTCTTTGGAAACGCCCATAGGAGAGGACAATGACAGCCAGTTAGGCGATTTTATTGAAGACAAGATCCTCCCTTCTCCTCCTGAGACTGTTGTAAACATCACATTAAAAGAGAAAATAGAGGAAGTTTTGGATTCCATAACAGAAAGAGAGGCAAAAGTTCTCAGAATGCGTTTTGGGCTGGGAAGCGGCAATGAACACACTCTTGAGGAAGTCGGGCAGCAGTTTAAAGTCACGCGAGAAAGAATAAGACAGATTGAAGCCAAGGCGCTTAGGAAGTTAAGAGGACCCCGCCGAAGGCAGAAATTAAAGTCTTTCTTGAATGATTAGCCTGGATGATGGATAAGGGTTTCGATATAAATAGATTTACATAATCCCTGATAGTTCCGTTATTTATCGATATAGCCCAGGGTTCTCAGCCTTTCGAGCATGTCTTCGGATATTTTTTCTTCTCTTTCAGCTTTTCTTTGTGCTGTATCCATTTCTTCCATTATTCTTTTTATATACTCAAAGAGTTTATCTTTTTGCGGGATGTTGTTTTTCTGGAAAAGATTCACTTTTTCTCCGGGATCCATTGCCAAATCATATAGCTCCACTGTATGCATGATCTTAGGAGGAGGATATGTGAAGTATTTGAATGTTTCTTGAGTGTACCTCTTATTGAATATAATTTTATAGTTATCCTGGATGACCGCTATTTTCCCTGGAAGCAGTTCAAACGGTTTGAATCTGTATATGGATGATACTATGGGTCTTTTCAAGGTTTTACCGCTTTTTATCAATGGGACAAGAGACCGTCCTCTTATGTTTTTAGGATATTTGATTCCATAATAATCCATTATGGTGGGGAGAACATCTTGAAGGCTGATGTTTTCTTCTATGCTCTTTCCTTGATACTTTTGTTCCGGGAACTTTATTATGAGAGGGATTCGGATCTGTTCATTATACAGGTCAGAACCGTGAGCCCATCTTTTGTGTTCAAAAAATTCTTCTCCATGATCCGAAAGTAAAATGATCATGGAGTTTTGGTAAAGGTTGTTATCCTTCAGAAAAGTGATAAATTCTCCGAAATAGTGGTCAAAACTCACTATTTCTGCATCATAAAGGGCTTTCACATCTTCGATAAAGCCATCATCTGTTTCTTTAAATATACATTTATTCCCACCAAGGTCTCTGTTAAAATCGAATTCTCTTAATTGTGTTTCCCTGGGGATTTTGTTTAAGAATTCTGCTGGAGGATTGTGGGGCGCATGGACATGGTAGGTGTGCAGAAAATAAAAAGCTTTTGGAAATGTGGATTCCGATAATTTGTCTCTGGCTTCTTCAAACATCACTGAGCCGGCTTTTGGGGAATACAGGTCATTATTGCTCCAGTAGAGATCAAACCCTCTGTAAAAGCCGAAGAGAGCATCCACCTTGACTCCTCCGTTGTAACTAACAGCCACAAATTCATCTGATATGTCTTCCACGAAAAAGGGGATGTCGTATGAGAGAGGAAAAAAAGAAGGAGGCTTAACGCGTATCAGCTTCTGGTTTTTTATCTTGTATTCAGCCCTCTCTTCGACCTGGTGCTCGTGTTCATGAAGAGATGTGAACAGGCTCATATGAGAAGTGACGGTCCAGGATGAGTTTGAGAAAGCATTCAGGAAAACCACTGAGTCGTGAGCGAATTGATCTATATTTGGCGTGGTGTTTCTGTTATATCCGTAGAGGCTCATATGAAGAGAGCTCAGTGTATCAACAGAGATCAGAAATACATTTGTTCTCTCTTCTGCCGGAAGGGACCTGTATATAATGGGCTTTGAAAATATGATATCCAGTCCATCCGGATTTTGAATAATCAAATGCTGCCCTTTTTCAAGACTTAGTGTAAAGTTCAGGTCATTGTATCCCTCTCTTATTGGCATTGTGAATCCGGATTGGGGAGCTTTCTTCATGCCTTTTTTTGATATGGAAAGGGTCCCTTTTTTATCAGAAATACAGCTCATATTGACATTTAAGTTTCCTGTAAGTCTGCTTTGAATATTTACGGAGTCATTTTTCGTTTCGAATCGGAAGGTTACGAACTTTTTGTGATAGTACAGATTGTTGTCTCGATCCTTTTTTAACAGATTGAGGTTAATATCTTTGGTTTCCCGATTTTCGGCATCTGCCCTATGGAACATCTGTTTTTTTGCGCAGCTTGAGAGGACAAGGAGGGCGATTATGGATAATAAAATGGGTGACTTTTTTATTTTCATGTCTGCATCTAGCTCAATAATTCCGTTAAGATTCAGAATCCATATTAGCATATATGATGTAATTCAGTAAACAGCCTGGGGGGAAGATGGGACTGAGATATTCTTAAATTTGATTGACAAATGATTTTTCAAGTGGCAAACTTTATGAAACCAAATGAGCTGTCAGGGTTGTTGTTTGAGAATTCTGAAAAAACCGGCATTAATCCTTGCTTGTACTTTTATTCTATCACCTCTCTTTTTGTCCGGAAGTATCCATTTCACAAATGTAACACAGAAGTATAATGTAGGAGGGTACAGTTATTTCGGCGCTCATGGAATCTGCTGGGTTGACGTCAACAGTGATGGAAAACTTGATCTGTACATAAAAAACGAGGATGCCAAAGGCGTACTGAATGTTGAAAACATTCTCTACATAAACTATGGAAGCATATTTTCGGATGAGGCTTTTTTGCGGGGTGTTTCCGATGCTTACCCTAATGGGACGCATGGCGCGGTTTTTGCTGACCTTGATAATGATAAAGACTTTGATTTATTTTCGACCACAACCTATGAAGGAATAAGCCCTTCATACAATCATATTTATGAAAATGACGGTACCGGCTATTTCCAGGACATCACTGATAGTATTTCCCCCTCTCAGGATATTGATACTTTTTCCAGAGGGGTAGCTGCCGCAGATTTTGACGGCGACGGAGATATAGACTTGTATTTTTCCAATCCTCTTTCAGAAGCGAAGCCTTTCAGCACGCAGCCTTCTCCGCCACAGCAGCTTAAAAATTTTTATTTGAACAACGGGGATGGAACATTTACATGGACCTATCGCGGTATTGAATGGAATGGATTTGTTCAGGGAGTCAGCGCTGTTGATATCGACCAGGACGGAGACATAGATATAGCCGAAGCAAAATGGGCTCCCCCATCCACCATATATCTCAATGATGGAAAGGGATATTTTCACAAAGCAGGCGGAAGCCTTGGCCTTCCTTTAACCATCAATGTCAAAGATAATGGAATAACTTTTGCTGACATCGACAATGATGGAGATTTAGACTTTGCTGTCATAGGAGCCCATAGAATAGATATATATAAAAACAATGGAGGGATTTTTCACAAATACAACTCGATGAGCACAGCAGGATCTAATGCCGGTTTCCACTGCTGTTTCGGAGATTTTGATCATGATGGGGATTTGGACCTTTATGAATCAGGAGGTTATTTCTACCAAAATGACGGACAGGGGAATTTCATTTATGTCTCTCTCAATGTCAGCGCTTTGATGGCCTCCCTGAACACTGTTGACCCAAGGTCAAGTGCGTTGGGGGATTTTGATGGAGACGGAGACCTGGATATCTATATCGCGGATAAAAGAGGATATAATGTGCTGTTAAGAAATGATATTGATGATTCGAACTGGATCCAGGTCGAAGTCCTTTCGGATCAGACAGGAGGCACCGGCGGAATTGGTGCGAAGCTCACGCTCTATAAAGGGGGGCATCTTGGGGAGTCCGGTTTTTTGAAAGGATTTCGGGAAATAACAGGGGAATACGGATACCTGGCACAGGATATGCCGGCCGCTCATTTCGGTGTTTCTCAATCATCAACGTATGATCTGAAGATTGAATTTTTGAACGGCGAACAAAGGATTATAAACAGCATCGTTCCCGGCCGGAAAATACAAACAGCTTATATTCTGCCTCCAATCAATTTTACTGGTGAGAGGAAAGTCAATAGAGCTTTGTTTTACTATGAGAATGTCATTCAGCTCACCTGGAGTGCCAATCCGGACAATAATAATATTACAAAGTACAGAATATACAGAGTCCAACAGTGGAGAAAGTTAGAGTATATAGATGAGGTGTCAACAGAGGATCTTGTCTGCTACATAAGAGATACCTCAAGCAATACTCAATACACATTCGCAGTGACCGCTGTCGACAACAATAACATAGAGGGCGCACCGGCTTATGTGACTGTGGAGTGAATGAAACATGAGAAAAGCACATACCTGTTTTTTTATGTTTTTCTTATTTACCGCAGTGCTTTATGCAGGAAACAGAGAAATGAAAGGCTCCAGGCTTTCTGTAACAGGGGGTGCCTATTTTATGCAGGATGAAGTATTTAAAGAGGTCTATGGAGACAGCGCTTGGGCTTTTTATGGGGAGTACTCATACAGACTTCCTTTCATATTGAAACAGCACATAGAAATTGGGGTGGAATATAGGTTTTTATCCGATAAAGGAAAACTAACGGTTACCAAAGAAGAGGTTGACCTAATGATGTCGGATATCACGTTTTCTTTAAGATATCTTTTTGATTTAAAGAGATTCATCCCTTTTATTGGGCCTGGCTTAGATTACATCATGTACAAGGAAAAGTATCCTCCGACTTTTCCGGTAAGCTCCACCAAGGGTTCGGTTTTAGGATTTAGTTTTCAGGGCGGATGTTATTATGACTTTTCTTCTTCCCTGGGAGCAAAGGTCTGTGTCAAGTACAGCCATGCTCAAACCGAGGAAGGAGAGGTGACAGCTGATATCGGGGGAATCGGGATTACAGCCGGCCTTGTTTTCAGATTTAATTTATAACCGTTCTATATTGACCCGAGTGTTTTCAGATGCTCCAAGGAACCGTAGAGAGTGAGCGGTTTCTGATATTCTTTTTTATCGTAGAATTCACATTTTCCTTTTCCAAATGCTTTTGCGACTTCCAGAACAAAACGGACTGCGCTTTCAAGATCCATTAAATTATTGGCTCCGGTAGCGCATCCGGGTACAGGGACTTCACTTGTAATGGCCACTCCGATTTTGCCTTTTATTTCCCTGAATTCTATTTCCTTTTGCTTGACTCCCCATTGGTTTAGAAAATTCACAACATCATTCTTTCTTATTTCCGGGGTATCCAGAAATTCATAGGTTTCTATGGTTTGTTTCAGGGCCATTTGTATTCTCCTTATTCGGAAATATTTTCATTATGACATAATAGAGAATAATTGAAGATATGATTCCGTTGAAAGCAAAAATCGAAAAAGGAAAAATGTTTATGGTAAACGGATGTCCTGACGTAAGCCATCCGATAAAAAAAGATACAAGATAGACTCCCAGAGCTTTTTGATTTACTGTCGGTATATTTTTTGCTTTTAATATGGATGGCTTGAGTCTTCTTAATAGATAATAGTCGCAAATAAAGATTCCTCCTATGGGGCCGATGCTTACGCTAAGAAAAGCAAGAAAAAGCTCCAGTCGTTCTAAGATGCCTAGCGCTGCCAGCACAGAGGCAATGAGTCCGGCTCCTATAGTGACCAGCCATCTTTTTGTCTTAAATATATTGTTCAGAGCAAGAACAGATGAGTAGATGTTGCTGTCATTTGTGGTCCACTGCGCAAGCAGAAGCACCAGAAAGCCGACAAATCCCAGACCAAGGTAGCCTGGAGAGATGATAAGTTCCGGCAGATTTTCGTGATAGAGTCCTGTATTCATGGCAAAAACAGAACCGACAAGGTGGAGAAAAGCACTTACCAGCATAGCAACAAACGCAGCTCCAAAAATATTTTTTAATTTGGGTTTAGAATAACGAAAGATATCCGCGCTGGTAGTGGCTCCCACGATAAACCCTCCTGCTACAACAGAGGCAGCAGTGCCTATGGTTATAGGATAGGGGTCAGGCTGATCCAGGGTTTTCTCTCAGACAAGGGGACCGGTTTTAAAGAATAATCTTCAAGTGTTCCGGAAATCTTCTTTTTTTGATTCACTGAATAATCCAGAATATATAAGATTTAGCTTATATATTCAAGGATTCTATATGTATCTTGGTTGTACTCGAAAACAGTCAGCTGCATTAAAAACAGGTCACTCTTCTCGCTCAGTTCCCTCTTGTTATGCCATAGGTTTATTTTGGCATATTACTTGCATTCCAGATGGCAAGGAGAAGTAAAGGAGCAATCAGAATGAAAAAAGGAAGAAATATTTATAGGAAAACAGGTGTCATCTTCGTATCAGTGGTTTTATTTTTCGCTCTTTCATCCTCTGCATTTTCCAGCTCTCAGTATAGATATGCTGTAAAGCAGGGCCTGGAAGTCTATTTCGGACATATAAGTTATATTGATAATGAGAAATCCCAGCCTATTGTTTATAAGGAAGGCCAGATAGGCCCTGAATACGCGGTTTTGAACTTTCCTGTTGCCCCGGGAAATACTGTTCGGACAGACAGTGACGGAAGATGCGAGGTGCAGTTTGACACAGGGGCTATCCTTAGACTGGAAGAAAACACACAAGTAAGAATAGAGACCATCCTTGCGCAGACTCTCAGCTCGCGGAATAAGCTGACAAATCTCATTCTTGAAAAAGGCCAGGTTTATGTGATGTACAAGAGTTATATGATTCAGGAGTTATTCCAGATAATGACTCCCAATGCTGCTTTGAATATGGATCAGAATTCAGTGGCGGTTGTAAACTTAAATGAAGACGGCAGTACGGATATTAAAGTATTACAGGGGAGAGCTTTTGTTTTATACGGACCTGACGAGGACAACTTGAGGCAGGAAAAGATAAAAGAAGCACAGATGGTTCAAGTTACAAAAGAGCACAAACTCGATTATTTGGAGGAGACTCAGAGTTCTGATTTTGTGCTCTGGAACAAAAAAATAAATAAGAACTTTGAAGAGCTTCATGAAGGAAAAAGCCCTCTTCCCAAGCCTGTGTACAGGTACCCTGATGCAGTCATATATTTTGCAGAGAAGTATTCCACCACATATGGAGAATGGCTGTGGGATGATTATTATGGATATGTATGGAGGCCTTTTCATTATCGATACTATCCGGGAGGCTGGCAGCCTTACTACTACGGGCAGTGGACCGCAGTGAACGGTCATATGTTCTGGGTCCCTGAGGAACCGTGGGGATGGGCTCCTTACCATCTTGGGATCTGGGTCTGGCACGAGAAAAAAGGATGGCTCTGGATTCCTGGTTCTGCCTTTTCTCCGGCATGGGTTTACTGGGATTATATAATTCAGCCCAGTATGCTGACAGGATATTTTTCCTGGAGGCCGTGGACTTTTCTGGATTGGCTGGATTGGTCTTTTATGGATGATTCATGGATGCCTAACAAGGAAGATCTGGAAGGAGGTTTGCCCAATGTCAGTCTGCATAATCTAAGCCGAAAAAGCAATCCCCAATTCGTTTTAACAGGACCCTTGAAGAAGGTATGTAAGAATATACTAAAAGCAGCAAAAAAAGGTGAGAATGGTTTTCTCTCATCCTACTTTCATATAAGAGACAGCGCCTTATTTGTCAAGCACGAATGGATCACATCCCCTGATATACAAAAGAAAATAATAGGTTTGGATGAATTCAGCAGAAGTGACGGGGATACCTTTACTCAACTTTCTCAACAAGAGCTCAACACAAAGATAGTCGATGCTTATAGAGCTATAAAAGCCCCTAAGACAGAAAGCAATCCAATTGATAGGAAGGGCGGAGCCTATAGGGATGCCGCTTTGACAAAAACAGCTGCCAGTCTTCCTGCCAAAGGTGCTGTTTCCTATGAAAAGGAAGCGTCTCAAATGAGATTCAGAGACTGGAATCCTGACATAAAAGCGGCCCGGGAGATGGGGGTATCTATAATTTATTCTGGGGGCAGAAATGAGATCAGTTGTCCCGAGCTGCGGCTTTCTTCCGGAAATGTTCGTATTTCACCAATGAGTAAGATCAGTTCTGGAAGCAGTTTCTATTCTGCAGCGGGAAGCGGAGGAGGAAGGTCCGGTCCCGGTGGAGCCTCGCGTTCAGGGTCAAGGTCTTCGAACAAATCCAGCTCAGCAGCATCAACTTCAGGAAGCAAAAGCTCTGGGAAAAAATAAAAGAAATGGATAGGAAGCATCCATCATTCTTTGTTTTTTCTAGAAACTGAGGATGATGGATGTTTCTGTATCAGGATTTGAATGCACGCCTATGGAGCCTTTATGGAGGCGCATGATCTGCCTGGAAAGGCTTAGACCTATTCCCGAGCCTCCTTTTTTGGTTGAAAAGAAAGGTATAAATATTTTCTCAAGATTTTCTTTGGTAATACCGGGTCCATTATCTTTGACTTCAATGATGATTTTTCCCCGTTTATCCAGCCTTGCTTCCAGAGTGACCTCTGCGTTCTTGCGGCCTTCCACTGCCTGTTGAGCATTGAGCAGAAGATTTATCAGTACCTGCTCCAGGAGTTCCGGGTCTGCAGTGAGTTCGAGAGTCTCGGGTTTAATGGTGATTGTAAGCTCTATCTCCTTTGCTTTAAAATCTGCCTGCATCAATTTTTCAATTCTGTTGAAAAGTTCTTTGATCTGGAATATTTCAAAATGCGGTTTTTTTATCAATGTTAAATTTCTGTAAGCATCCACAAAATGCATCAGCCCCTGGCTCCTTTTCTTTATAGTCTGAGCCGCATCCTTGACATCAGTGAGAGATCCAGAAATCGTGTTTTCATTTACCAGACCGTGGATCGTGGAAGCCAGGGAAGATATGGGAGTCACAGAATTCATGATCTCATGAGTGAGGACTCTGATAAGCTTCTGCCATGCTTCTATTTCAGTCTCCTCCAGCTCGCTGTGGATGTTTTGCAGGGATATGAGAGAATATTTGTTTCCTCCGAGTTTGAATTCAGTTCCATAGAGAGAGAGATGCAGGAATTCATTGTCGATTTCGACCTTCACAGTGGCCTTTTCTCTTGGTTTAAGCATCAAAAGTTCTTTGACAAGTTTTTTTGAGGGAAGAGATCTTATATTTTTAAGCTGGTTGACTCCGAGAAGCTGCTTTGCTGCTTTGTTTATGAGTTCGACCTCTCCATTAGGCTGAAAAACCATCAGCCCGACTCCTATATGTTTGACGACTGTTTGCAAATAACGGGCTTGTTCCTCTTTTTCCGCTCTTGTCTTTCTGAAAGCCTCTATAACTTCATGGAAAGAATTTTTCAGCGAATCAAATGATTTTCCCCTTCCGTGATCCTTAAAGGATTGGGAAAAGTCGCTGTATTTTATTGATTCGAAAAAACGTGTTAAATCCCTGTTTGTTTTTTCGACGTAATGGATTAAAGCATACGTTTGATAGATAATGGCAGCCCCGACTATAATCAAAGCACTGTATAGAGAGGTATGAGTCAAGATGAGAAAAAAGGCAAGGATGGACAGTGCAAGAGTTAAAATACGGATGATGCAGTTGGTTCTGAAATTTTTATAAGCCATATTTCTCCATTCTTCTGTAGAGGGAAGCTCTTGATATGCCCAGTTCCCTGGCCGTATTGGATATGTTTCCATCGTGCTTGTCTAAAGCCTTGCGTATGGCAAGTTTTTCAAGACCGGATAGATTAAAGTCTTTATATGCCAGAGAGTTCCCTTTTGATTCCGAAGTGGAAAAGAAAAAGTCCGAAGGCTGTAATGTACGGGATTCACTCATTATAACAGCTCTTTCCAAGGCATGCTGGAGTTCTCTAACGTTTCCCGGCCATTTGTATTTTTCAAGTCGTTTCATTGTGGAAGGACTGATTTTACTTATGGGCTTGTTGTATTTTTTGGAATAGATATTTAGAAAATGTTCGACTAAAAGAGGGATGTCCTCAATCCTTTCTCTGAGAGGAGGAATCCTTATTTCCACGGTATTTATTCGATAGAGGAGGTCTTGTCTGAATCTATTATCGGCAACCATTTCATGTATATTCATGTTTGTAGCGCATATAAGACGAACGTCTATTTCTATCACCTTATTAGAGCCGAGCCGGGTTGCTTTTCTGTTTTCAATGACCGTGAGCAGTTTTGCCTGGAGAGTCAGGGGCAGATTTCCGATTTCATCCAGAAAAAGACTTCCTCCCGACGCTATCTCGAATCGTCCTGCCCGGTCATCTTTTGCGTCCGTAAAAGCTCCTTTAGTGTGGCCGAAAAGTTCGCTCTCAAAAAGAGTTTCACTCAATGCTCCCATGTCTACGCTGATGAAAATTTCTCCGGCTCTCAGAGATTGACGGTGCAGTTCTCTTGCGACCAATTCTTTTCCTGTACCGTTCTCACCAAGGATCAGCACATTGGCCTCTGTTTGGGCGACCTTTTGTATGTCTGAAAAAACTCTTTGAATGGCAGGGCTTTTTCCAATAAATTCATGAAAAGGTTGATCCAAATCCTGGCTGAGCTGCTTTTGTTTGGAACGGAGGCTTTTTGCTTCTGTGCGGCTTTTCCTTAAATTCATGGCTGCGGAAAGGGTTGCGATTAATCTCTCGTTCTGCCAGGGTTTGAGTATGAAATCAGTGGCGCCCTCTTTGATAGCTTTCACAGCCATTTCCACATCTCCGTAGGCTGTTATCAGGACGACGACAGCACTGGGATCCAGTTCCAAAATTTTATCGAGCCACTGGAATCCTTCTTTTCCACTGGTTGCCCCTTTGGCAAAGTTCATGTCCAAGAAAATGACATCATAACTATCATTTTTTAGGAGTGTGGGAATTGAACCTGGTGTTTTTTCAGTATTCACCTGGCTGACGTGTTGTTTCAGAAGAAGACGGGCTGCTTGAAGAATATCTTCATCATCATCTATGACAAGAATTTTTCCTGATTTTTTTTTCATATTCGCATCTCCATCCTGTTTAATGTTACCGTTCTGCTTCTTTTTTAGTGGATGCAAGATATGTGCCTTTTTGTTTCTTTTTTTTTCAGACTAAATAATACATGAATAAGGATGTAGTATACACGAACTGTTCGATTTTGAACAGTATTTGTTCTTCAGTGGACACTTTTATCGAATATGAAACTATTTTTTTAATAGGTTTTCCCAGGATATCAAATCTGGCACAATTATTGCAGATCAATTCATTGAGTGAGATGAACATGGTATGGAAAAATTTGAAAATGACAAATCATGAATTTTCCCGAACAAATTTGTTTTTTCACACACATCAGCCTTTTTAATGAAGAGGCTAAGTGAGGAGATCTAAAATGAGTATGGACAAAAAAATTAAGAAAAAGAAATGGCCCCCCAAAAAAATCGCAACCTTTGCAGCATCGGGATTGTTTGTCATCGTGGTTGTTTATATGCTCATATTTGGAGTAAGCAAGTCATCCTTGAATGTGAGAGCTGAGAGACTGACGGTTTCAACAGTCAGAAGAGGGCCGTTCCAGGAATTCATTCCCATTATGGGTAATGTTCTTCCTATATACCAGTTCTATTTAAGCGCGGAAGAAGGTGGGACAGTGGAGGAGATCTATATTGAAGCGGGAAATGTTGTGGAAAAGGGAGACAGAATATTAAAGCTGGCAAATACAGATTTATTGATAAACAGCATGTGGAGGGAAGCTGAATTATTCCAGCAGGTCAACAACCTTCGGAACACACGGCTGGAGATGGAACGCTACAGGCTTCAATTGAGCCAGGAACTGATAACCATCGATAATAACCTTCAGCAGCAGAAAAGAAAATACGAGCGCTACATAAAACTGTATGAGGATGATTTGATTCCACAGCATGAATTCGAGCTGGCAAGAGATCAATATGAGTATCTAAAAAAGAGCAGGGAATTGACTGTTGAGAGTCAGAAAAAGGATTTGGAATTCAGAGAAAATCAGGTCAAAGCTTTGGAAGATCAGGTCGAGAGGATGCAGGGCAACATGGAGATCATCCAGAACAGGCTGAAAAAATTGACTATAAGAGCGCCGGTATCAGGTCATCTCACCTCTTTAGATGCAGAAATAGGCCAGTCAAAATCCGGGGGTCAAAACATCGGACAGATAGATGTTCTTGACGGTTTCAGAGTCAGATCACAGATTGATGAGCATTATATAGCCCGTGTAGAAGTGGGACGTTCGGGCGAATTTGAGTTTGCCGGTCAAGAATATATACTTAAAGTAACCAAGAAATATCCTGAAGTCAGGGAGGGGCGTTTTGAGGTTGATATGGAATTTATAGATGAAGAACCTGAAGGAATCACCCGCGGGCAAACACTTCACATCCGGCTTGAGCTGGGAGATATTTCTGAAGCGCTTCTTCTTCCAAGAGGAGGATTTTATCAGACTACCGGAGGAAATTGGGTGTATGTTGTGGATGAATCTGAGAATATAGCCGTAAAGAGGAGAATAAAGCTGGGGAGGCAGAATCCCGATGTTTATGAAGTCCTTGAAGGGCTGGAGCCTGGAGAAAAAGTCATAACTTCCTCCTATGAGAGTTTTGGAGATATGGAAAGATTGGTTTTAAAGTAAACTAAATGCAGCGAGTTTACGTCTTATATAATATAAAAAGAGGAAACTATTTTAAGGAGAGAGAACATGATTAAAACTGAGAACCTTAAAAAGGTGTACACTACAGAGGAGGTAGAAACAACAGCTCTGAACAATGTGAATCTGGATATTAAAACAGGAGAATATGTAGCGATCATGGGGCCATCAGGATGCGGAAAATCCACTCTGCTTAACGTCCTGGGCTTGATTGACAAGCCAACAGGAGGCAAATACTATTTTTTGGACACTGAAGTCTCTTCGTATTCTGAACGAAAAAGGGCAAATCTGCGCAAATCCAACATCGGTTTTGTATTCCAGAGTTTTAATTTGATTGATGAGCTGACCGTATTCGAGAACGTGGAGCTTCCCCTTCTTTACCTCGGTTATTCTTCTGGGGATCGGAAGAAAAGAGTCACTGAAGTCCTTGAACAGATGGAAATAATTGCCAGGAAGAACCATTTTCCCCAGCAGTTATCCGGAGGACAGCAGCAGAGAGTGGCAGTGGCCAGAGCCGTTGTAGCCCGGCCTAAACTGATACTTGCTGATGAGCCTACCGGTAATCTGGATTCAGCGCACGGTGAAGAGGTCATGAAAATTATGAGCGAGCTTCATGAAGCGGGCACCACTATCGTAATGGTGACGCACTCTCCCAGTTATGCGGAGTATGCCAACCGTACAGTCCATCTTTTCGACGGTCACATTGTCTCGGAGAATATTCAGGAAGAGTTTATGATTTAAAAAAAACAGTAAAATAAATGATTGAAGAGGATAATATGTTTCTCCGTGAAATTCTGGAAAAATTGGCAGAAAAGAACTCACCGATATTTTTGTGCGATACCAATAATAAAAAATGGGAAGCCGGAGACCTTTTGAAGAATCTATCCGCACCTATGCTCAAGAAGAAGGCCCATATGCAGCCCGGATTATACATTGCTGAGATCAATGATTCTGGTTATCTCAAAGGAGTGCTGTTCAGAGTTCAGCACAAGTAAATGCAGGCGCTTCGTTCTTTTTATTAGGGGGGAGTAGTATGCTGAGAAGTTATATCAAGACAGCCCTAAGGAATATCAAGAAGTATAAAGTCTATTCTTTTATCAATATTGCCGGATTGGCCGTGGGAATGGCCTGCTGCATTCTCATTTTCTTGTGGATACAGGATGAGCTCAGTTATGACAGGTTTCATGACAATACAGATCGGATTTACAGGGTCGTCTCCAGCCTGGAAGGAGAATGGACCTCGACCAGTCCCTGGGCTATCAGTGATGTTCTAAAGGATGATTTCCCGGAGATCGTAAGGTCCACAAGGTTCAGGACTAATAATCTCTTAGCGAGATATGAGGAATCTTCCCATTATGAGGAAGTAGGATTTGTAGATCCGGATTTTCTCCATATGTTTTCTTTCCCCCTTCTACAGGGTAATCCGGATACGGCTTTGTCCGGAAGAGACTCGATCATATTATCTGAAAAAGCCTCCCGCAGGTATTTCAGGGATAAAGATCCTGTCGGTAAGATTCTGACGGTCAATAACAATATAGACCTTAAAGTAACAGGAGTCATACAAAACATTCCCTCCAATTCCACCCTTCAATTCGACGTGCTGGTGCCGGTTCAAATCCTGGGAGAGGAACGCCTCAAAACCTGGGCTCTGGAAACAGAGGCCTTTGTCATGCTGGAAGAGAAGGCTTCTCTTAAGGATTTAAAGTCCAAAATTTCCGGAACCACTATGAAATACGATAAAAGGATTGAGAACAAAACCGTTATCAATGACCTCCAGCCTCTCTCACGTATGCACCTTTATAGTTTAAGCGGAGGGGGAGGAATTCTATATATTTATATCTTTGCGGCCATAGCTGTTATCATCCTTATTGTTGCCTGCATAAATTTTATAAACCTAACTACGGCAAAATCAGGAAACAGGGCCCTGGAAGTAGGGCTGAGAAAAGTGGTCGGAGCCAATAGAAGTCATCTCATAAAGCAGTTTTTCGGAGAATCTGTAGCGATATCATTCATGGCCTTTGTTTTATCCCTGCTCTTGGTTTCGCTTTTTCTGCCGGGTTTTAATAATCTGACTCAAAAACAGTTGGCCTTTGACCCCATCCATAATGTCCCATTGATTTTATCGCTTTTAGGGATTGCTTTTTTCACAGGTGTTTTTTCCGGGAGTTATCCGGCTTTTCTTTTTTCGTCATTCACTCCGATGCAAGCGCTGAGGGAATCTGGCGCACTCAGTTTGAAGAGTCCGGTATTGAGAAGAGTCCTTGTAGTCTTTCAGTTCACTGTGGCGGTGATTCTTATTTTCTGCTCCATTGTTCTGCAAAGGCAGATGAATTATATCCGGAACAAGGACCTGGGTTTTAACCGGAGCTATGTTCTGAGACTGCCCATGAATGAGGAGATTCAAAGTCATTATGATGCTTTCAAACAGTCGCTTTTAGAAAATTCCGATGTTCTGAGCGTCACTTCGGCTTCCAATGTCCCTTTGAGCATAGGGAATATCAATCCCGTATACTGGGAAGGGAGAGGACCTGACCAGTATGAAGTGATAAATTTCACAGCCGTGGATTATGATTATTTTAAGACCTTTCAAATGGAATTTACAGAAGGGAGAAGTTTTTCACGTGATTTTACGACAGATGAACAGAATTACATAATAAATGAAGCTGCGGTGAGGTTTACAGGACTTGAATCTCCCCTGAGCAAGCTTTTCTCTATATGGACGCGTGAGGGCCGGATCATCGGTGTTGTGAAGGATTTTCACTCCCGTTCTCTGCATGATGAAATAAGGCCGGTGGTTTTTACTCTCACCACAAATTGGCCTCACAATTATATCTTTGCCCGCATGAATCCGGAAAGAGTCCAGTCGGCTCTTCGGGCTGTGGAGGCCACATG
>JAGGYH010000046.1 GCA_021162615.1 Candidatus Aminicenantota bacterium | reverse complement strand
TGGAAGGGGGAACTGTGAACTTTGAAATTACCGGTGCATGATTTCCGCCGGATTGGTCTGGCCCCAAATAATAATCAATCGTATGAATTAGAGAACTCGGCGCATCGTGGCCATCACCGTGGTTGTACGGCCAGGGACCAATATGTCCTCCATTAATTGAAACATCTTTAATAGCAAAATATAAGTGATTGTAGTTCTGCTCAATTTCATCAGGGAGCTTGAATCTGGTCCAGGCCGTTCTTGAATAAGCATTTGGTCTTCTGACCAAATTAGTTCCATCTACTGCAAAAAGTTCAGGATTAATTTTATTGGCTGAATTGAAGTTTTCATTGGTTATGGGAAAAATTGACCAACGGACATCAAATGTAGATTCGGTAGAACCGTTTGTCCCGTCATACCAGGATCCATCCTGCCAGCCCATCTCCCAGTAATCTTTATCCTGCCAGTAACCTACCCATGGAGTGCTTATAGAAATATCATTTTGGTCTGGCTCATAGGTATCCTTTGTGCTGTAAAACTTTATCTCGTCAACTTTATAGCTGGTGAGGTTTGGTGAAGACTGAGTAATCTCCATATAGAAACTGAGTAGATGCTCAAAATAATGCTTGTTGGAATCTTCCCATCTTGGATCGTTATGAGGAGTTACTGAGCCATGCACGCTTCTTCTATGCATTGGGTGTTGATCCATTTCAACATGGAGCCATGTCCCAGGATTAACCACCAGATGGTGATAGTAATGTTGATTTCCAGGACCCTCTTGTGCCAGAGGAATATAATCCCCCCAACACAAATATGTTCCAATATGGAAATTGAAGTTAGGAACTTCTCCAGCAGATTCTGGAATAGGAACCGCTCCTTCTGTTTTCAGATAAAAGCTCATCCTGTCTGTATCGGCATTAGTAAGATTTCTTAAATACAGAGGACCGTCTCCAAGCAGTACCCACCAACCCGCTCGTTGAATTTCATCCTCTATATGATCATATACTTTAAAGCAAGAACCAGTCGAAGTACTTGGCGCTCTATCATCTGGATCTATTAACGCCAGATCTTTACTTCCATGCCTATCATTGTTTCCTTTATTATGACTCCTTGGCAGCCAATTACCCCCAAAAAACTTACCATCGTTTTTCCACCAGCCGGACTGCCCGTAAGCTGCGTTATCTTTCCATGTCCAGCCTGGCCAGTTGGTGCCTGAGGCGCCCGGTTCATTCCAGTCAAAGAGAGTTTTTTCTGCGGCAGATATATTGCCTACAGAGAGTGAAAAAACCAACACCATAACACTGAAAAACATTATCATTCTTTTTTTGTTCATGATTTCCTCCTGGTATAATGATCACACTACAGTGATCAGTAAATGAATGTACCCTTTTCAAATATTGCTATTTAAGCAATTTTTATGCCATTAAAGAAAAATAGATTTTCTGTCGTAACCAGGGAGGAAATTCATGATAATTTAGTGTCAGCTCAATAAACAGGGGCTCGAAATGAAAAATGATTTTACCGAAAAAACGCGAAGTAAAAAAAAATTTCATGCAGGTTAAGACTTTTTGTTTTTCGCTTCCTCAGCGAAAAACAAAAACAGATAATCCTCTGCGTCCTTTGCATCTGAGGACGCAGGGCCATTTGAAGAGATAGCGGAAAATGAAGCGGTGAGAGGCTGATTAGAATTGCTGCCATCTAGCCTTAAATAATAATCAATCGTATGAATTAGAGAACTCGGTGCATCATGACCATCGCCATGGATATACGGCCATGAATCTTTATGTCCTCTTTTTATTGAAACATCTTTTATGGCAAAATATAAATGATTGTAGTTTTTTTCAATATCGGAAAGGATTCTACCTTATTTCTGGTGAATTTGTGTCTTGACAATGGGGTCCACTTTATTCCTCCTTTCTCAGGGTTGTTTTGTAAATGACGGTTGTGCGTTAGAACCATGTCTCCAGATAGGGCACGCAGCAAACACGTTTCTGTTTCATCTATCATTTCTGAAGCGCCTTTACCAAAAAATTTCTCAATGATTGCTTGAATGCCCGGACTCCGGTATGCACCTTTTGGGCAAGATTGCTCCCCATAAAAAATTCGAGATGGGCAAGCTTGATCTCTTTTGCCCCAAATCCAACTTTATACCTGAGTAAACCTGGTGAATCATGCTCGGTCACGCCACCGAGATTAAAATATTGCAGACCCTTATTGTGTAAATATTCAATGGTTTTCCACATAAGATAGTGTGATGCCCCCAACTCCATACCTTTTTTGCTTGTTCCTCCTGATTGATAGTATGCTGATTTGTGTGATGTTAAAATCAAAAAAGATGAAATAATTTCATCTTGCCGGGCAAGCTGCATTAAGCTTGCTGCACCGGTTGAAACGAGAGAGTAGTGTAAATTAAGATTGGTTTTTGAGGGAACTGTCTCCCCTCGCAATCTTCTCCGGTTCATTGAATGTTCTATTAACTCTCCATGATGCCGGCAGGCATCCAAGGTATTTACTATTTTAAATATAAAATTTTGTTTTTTCGCCTTTCTGATATTTCTGCGATGGTTAGAAGAAAAGTTTTCAAAAAGCCGGACCGGCTCCAAAGTGAGATCAAGAAGATACTCAGAACGTTTTATGTATAATGTGGGTATCCCCAATTCTGGAACATTTATGGGGATCGCTCCAAACGAGTTTAAGCGAAGTTTATAGATTCTCCTCTGTTTGCAATAGCTTTTTAGCCCGGACCAAAAAAGAGTGGCAACATCCGGATCAGGATCAATTATACGTGGGAAGGTAGGAAAAGTAAGGATAGAAGAAAGAAGTCCTTTAGTTTCAAATCCGACAGCAAACGAAGCTAGGGCGCCATTGTTTTGGATGGAAAAAGCTACAATCTTACTGCCGGCAAAAACACTCGCTCTAAGGAATTCTTCCCGATAAAAACAGGAGTCTCCTGCAAGCTGAGAATATTTTTGCAGGATACTGGAGGAAGGATTTCTCTGAACAATAAATGAGGACATCAGGATTTGCCGTGATCTTCTTCGGACAAAATAGATGATAAGAGAAGCAGCGCATCAACAAAATACTTAGTAGGCCAACTCAGGATTTGATACCTTCCATATTTACCATCAAAGGGGAAAGAACCTTTTATGCCTCCACGAAGCCCCATTTTAGAGGTTGTTCTGTTTTGGGTCTTTTTTAGAAATGAGATAGCACACTCTGCCGCCTCAAAATACTTCTTGTCTCTAATTATTTTATACAACTTAAGCCAGATAACGGCTAATTGAGCATTTCCTGTGAGACAACTCCAATCAACTTGATTTGACCAGTCATTGGAAAATCGTCCACTTAGGCTTCCATTGTCTTTTAACTTGGCCAGCAAGGCATCCGCTGTTTTTTGAGCGGATGCAAGATATTCAGTGTTATTTAAAAGAATACCCGCATTTAGAATTCCTTCCGCCGCATAGCATATTGTATGGAGCAAGGGCGCTTCAGGGTCAGAGAGACAATTATTCTGAAACCAGCCATTGGAAAATTGTTGATGAATGGAATAATCAATATTTTTTATACCGGCTTTGTAATATTGAGGCTCATTAAGTATATCGCCCAGTTGAATAAGAGAAAAACCAACCTTGGAGTTGTAAGTTGTGGCATCACTTCGCGCAAATCTGGAATTTTCCTTTCTCCATGCCCCATCAGCATCCAGTGCCTTGAGGAGAAAATTCGCGGCCTTAATAGATGCTTCAGAATACCGTTCATCTTTTGTTTCCTGAAATGCCCGTGTCCATCCCTGAATTACCTGGCCGGTATTGAATATTGCTGGTGATGAGGCTTCATTAATAGTCCCTCCCTGCACTGCTCCGTTTTTCATCTGTACCTCAATCTCCCAATCCGCCATCCGGATTGCACGTTGGAAGTAATCTAAGTGATTTATATGAAAATCCCCCCTTGCCCCCCTTTGGTAAAGGGGAGATGGGGGGATTTTCATGCTTCGTTGTGACAGCAAGCCATGGGGGTTAGTAAAATGATAGTAATCAAAAAATGTGGGGACAATATAACCAGTAACCTCAGGATAGGCTGGCTGCCATCCTTTTTTTTTGAAATAGGGGTTCCATCCAAGGCTGTAACCCCAAGATACTCCTCCTGATTTTGTTGCATCCTGAGCTCGCATGAGCCAGCTCATTGCCTCATTTAGGTGATTATCATGGTGTATTTCTACGGGATGACCTTTATATTTGTCATATATTGTCTCTTTAAAGGCTGCTAAGTTAAATAGATTTGACAAAAGTAACCTTCTTTTTATTTGCTTTATTTTAGTCTGTGACATTTAAGCTAAAGGCGAGAGGCTGTTAGTAAAAAGTTAATTTTTTGTATAACCTCCAGGGAAGCGAGGCTATTTTGGATATCAAACTTTCCTTAATCTCTAAATCTTCTTTACTGATAAAATTTAGATGAGATTTTTTCTCTCTATTTTCTATATCTTTCATCTTCAGGTCAAAAAATCTCAAGAAATCCTTTAACTCAGCGGGGTCTTCATTTTCTATCTTTAACAGTTTATTTAGTTCGATTAATGCGTCCTCTCTTGTTATCTGGCCATCCCGGATCAGTTGAGAGTATTTTTCCTGTTTGAAGATAAAATGAGGAATTTGTTTATTTTTAAGGTAATATTTGATCGAAGCAAATCGACAGTCAATGTGATCCTTCTTTTTATCAGGTGTCTTCCAGCCTAATTCCTCTTCCATGACATCCTGGATATCCTGATTATTCCAAGGAACATAGTCAGGCAGATTAATCTCCTGATAGTCTGTGCCAAGCAGCTTTGCCTTGATCTTCTCCAGTACTCCCCACTCAAAATGCCGTCTCAGCAAGAAGGCAGCTACCTGGCCATTTTCAAATCCGTTTTTCAGTAAGACCTTTCGCACATAAAAAGGGTGAGAAGTTATTACTTCAAAAGGAGACTGTTCATCTGTCCTGCTACTGGTCCCTAAAATTACCAGAGGGATATTGAATAGTTTTTGATATTTTATCCGGACATAATTTATGCCTGAGGTACAAATAGAACAGAATTCTCCGGCATTTATAAGCATTGTCCGATAAAAAGACCTCAAATCTTCTGGTCTATATGAACAAAATATATGGTCCACATTGAGGATTTGTACTGTATTCAAAATATTTCGGAGGGCATCTTCGCTCATAAAACAATTATTAAAGGTGACGAGAAGGGGATTTAATTTATATTTTTTCTTGCATAGATATGCCACATAAGTACTGTCACGACCACCACTATAAGGAATCAGACAATCATACCTTCTTTTCCTGTCCTTAGCTCCGGCAAATATCCTTTTAAGCTCTTCTTTGGCTTGCCCATAATCAAAATTCTTCCATCTCCTATCCCATTCAAGACAATAGTTACAAATTCCATCACTATTGAATCTTATATTGGGAAAATCTTCCGGCAAGATACATCTTGTGCATCTTTTCATCATAAGCTTATCCAATTATCTATGATTATACTGAAAAAAGTCCTTTTTGAGCCGCCGCCTCGAAATAGCTATATA
>JAGGYH010000104.1 GCA_021162615.1 Candidatus Aminicenantota bacterium | reverse complement strand
GTGGATGAATTTCACTCCGTCTTTGGTCTCGATCTCCTGCGAGAGGGAGAAAGAAAAGGCAAGTGAAACAAACAGCAAAACACAAAGGGCGCCTCTATATTTTCTCATCATACCAAATAGCTCCTTTTATAATTTTTTTATGAATAGGATAAATCAATTATATAACTTTTTCTTTATTCATAAAGTTGCGAAGGAGCGGGCCAATGCGAAATTTCTTTTATAAAAATACCCTCCGGTCCATCCCAAGCTTAAAATTAAAGGGGTGATTTCACTTCGTCAATAGTAAAGTAACCTGTGGGGTCCATTCATAGATAGGAGATTGAGATCCTCCTTGAGCCCAAGGGAAAAGAGCAGAAAAAGAGCAGTTACAAAGGCCTTAAAAAGGCCATCTGTATGTGGATCGGTCTGAATCCACAAAACCATTATATCTGAGAATTGGATCCATAAGTTCGACAGCAAAGGAACGCATATAAGCGCATTCGGCCGTCTATGCAAAGGCCCTAGATAAATAGTCCGTACATGCCTAGAACAAACAAGAAGAATGAAATACTCGTTTCTGAAAGGACAAGATCTCGACTGATTATCTATAATTCCAATGGAGGTTTCATAAAAGAGATTCCGCTCGCACCCAGTCATGAAATGGCCACCTTGGGAATACCTTTTTGATATTTTCGATCCGGATGGCATTTTTGTGGGAAGAACAAGGCTGGCAAATTCCGGAAATGAGATAACAGCAAAATGGGGAGGTCCTTTTCAAGTGAGAGTTAGAAACGATTGTATATACTCATTAAGAAAAAAAGAAAGCGGATATCAGGAGATGATTGTCCACAAGCTTTCAAAAGATTAGTTTTTTACAATCCCAATACCCCTGGCAGTTTTGCGAACATTCTTGTTTCTTCAATATGTGAAAGACCGCATATATACCGCGTTAATCTCTCAATGCCTATCCCGAATCCTGCTGAGGGAAACAAGCCTTTCTCCGCAAATTTAAGGTATATTTCATAAGCCTTTAATCCTATTTCTTTCATCTCAATTCTCTTTTTTATTTTTTCATATTGATATTCTCTTTCTCCACCCGATAGAGCTTCCCCATAACCTTCCGGATATATTAAATCCATATCCACAAGGATTCCTGATTGATCTGAATATTCCCGGTCATAAAACTCCCTCCCTTCAATCGGGAAATCGAGAATCCAGATTGGTTCTGCGGCTCTTTTTGAGAGCTCGATCTCATAATCAGTGCCATATCTTCTTAAGGCTTCCTGATAAGATATCTTCTTAAAGGGTTGCTCCGGGATTTTCAAATCTCTATGAAAAAATTCCAGGTCCGGCTCACAGTTGGCTTTTATGTTTTCAACAATATGGGCCAGAAGCCCCTCGCCAAGCTGCATGATCTCATCTCTACCTGCTTCTTTCATTTCGATATCCAACTGTACAAACTCAATCAAATGTCTGCCGCTTCTTTCTCTGGAGGCGGGCTCGATTCTTACATTAGGCGAAAAGGAAAAAATACGGGGGACTGAAAGAAGAGAAATCTGTTTGTGGAAGATCATGCTTTTGGTAATCTGGTACTTAAAGCCGTAGCATTCGATCTCACCTCTTATCCTGTAATCGGTCAAAGGGTCAGTTATAGGAGAAATAATCACCGGCAGAATTTCAATAAATCCCTTCTGCTTCAAAAAATTCCGAGAATGGTGAATGATTTCACTCTGAATCCTAACAGCCCTTTTTAGTTTTTCTGACCTCAGTAAACTCAAATATTCATCTATTTTAAACATAAGAAACTCCTTTTTTTATTTAGTAAAATGGATTAAAAAAAAGACTGCGGCTATTTAAGTCAGACGTCCCCCAAAGGGGACATTATTGTTGTTAGTGAAGAAAAAATGTGGTGATAGAATAAGAGAAGCTTGCTCAATCTTTATTTGAATACTGAGTTTGTGCATCTTCTTCTCTTTGTGATTTTTTACAATTCTCTTTAATAAAAGTCAAGTCATTTTGACTGAAATTCTTTGGCGTCTTTTTTAAAATCAATAAGATTACCATAGATATCCACAGTTTTTCTTGCTTTAAATGATGATTTGGTTCATCACGGAAATGGATACCTGTGATTGAAAAAAGGGGGACACCGTATTAAATTCCTCATAGTAAAAAACATTTTACGAAAAGGAGAAATAACGATATCCCTATTAATATTTTATCATGCTTTGGGCCTTTATGGATTTCATCAGCTGAGGTCCTGGCAAAAAGGCGGCGCTTTGTACTTGGAGGCTGTTCGATCCAAGAAGCGTTGCGGGCTCTGCAGCACATGGAATGTGAAGAGGAAAGGCTATCGATGGAGGGTGATTCGACTCTTACCCATAGGAAAGAGACCCGTATTTGCTCGAGTGAAGATGAGGCGGTTTTACTGTAACCGCTGCGGGAAGATCCGGTATGAAAATATCTCATGTGCGGATCCGAAAAAGCATTACACTCATACTTTGGAGGAATATGTGATGGATCTCTGCGCATATATGACCATAAGGGATGTTGCTGAGCATAGAGGTCTTCCCCTTGTCTATGATCCTTTTCACATCCTTGCGGATTACTCCCGAACTCTCAATGAGATCCGGGTTGATGAGCCCAATAGACTCGAAGGCACTCCAGAGGGAGAGGTGATCAAACGAAGAGCTTATGGCTATCGAGACCTTGTTTATTTTAAGCTGAAAATCTACAACTTACATGCCACCAGGTACTCATTATTGTGATGAACCATTCTTCAAATTCAACCGGTCGCTTCTCTCTGCTCTCTGTGTCTGCGGCAAAGAAGCTCTTCTAAAATACCTAAAGGCAACTACAGAAAAAGATATCACCCCGGGCATCATTGCTGTGATCCAGTCGTTTGGAAGCCGGATAAACTTTCATCCTCACCTCCATTTTCTGGTTACAGAGGGAGGCACAGATAAAAAAGAACAATCCCACAAAGTCTCTCAATTCAATGGTCCCCTGCTCTGCAGGTTTTTCATCCGTGAGGTCTTCTTGCTTCTTCTTCACAAACAGTTGAGAAAAAAAGGGGCCGATCCTTTGTGTCCCCTTATTATTGAAGATGAAGATCCCTTTACACCTTCCAAAGGATGGGCTGAGATGATAAAGAAGGTCTATGAGTCTGATACTTTCTCTTTTCTGGGGTTTCTTGTTGACCGGACGTGTTTTTTGTGTGTATCATTAATGGTGAAGTTGCTTTGAGGGCGGAAATTTGAGGAACGGAGGAAAAATTATCATCAATAGAAAAAAGGAATTCCTATCCTCCATCATCATGTTGCCTATCCTTAACTCATCAAATCCATATATTCGGAAATAAAGGAGCAACTGTAAGTGGAAATCATCATTTTACCTTCATATGATCAGGTAAGCCAAGAAATCTCCGGCAGAATTATCTCTGCTGTTAACAAGAAACCGGATAGTGTCCTGGGGCTCGCTACGGGAAAGACCATGCTCGGCATCTACCAAATTTTAATCAGGGCCTATAAGAAGGGAGCGGTTGACTTCCGGAAAGTCAAAACATTCAACCTTGACGAATACATCGGATTCGACAGCAGCGATCCCGTAACGTTTCGTTCCTATATGAACAAAAACTTTTTCTCACAGGTGAACATCCCTCCGGAAAATATATTCATACTCCCCTCCAGGCCCACAAACATTGACGCGGCCTGTCAGAAATTCGAAGAAGCGATAAAAAAAGCTGGAGGGATTGACCTCCAGATACTCGGTATCGGGAGAGAAGGGCACATCGGATTCAACGAACCCTCATCATCCCTTCAGGCCAGAACCCGGGTCAAAACTCTGACCAAAGCCACCCTGAAGGATAATTTCGGTCTAAAAACAGGGCCCCGATTCGTCCTGACCATGGGAATCGGCACGATAATGGATTCCAAAGAAATCATCCTTGCTGCGTCCGGCAAACAAAAGGCAGAGGCTGTGGCCGAAGCCGTAGAAGGCCCTGTCTCTTCTTCCTGTCCCGCCTCCATACTGCAGTTTCACAGACAAGCCAGAATCATCATAGACAAAAAAGCCGCCTCTCTTCTCAAAAGAAAAGACTATTACAAATGGGTGTGGAAACACAAAAATGAGGTCGATGATGTTCTCAAAGGCTGAAAACAGGCTTGTTGTTTTTCTTTCATTCATAGGGATCCTTTTTTTTTGCGGAAAAGGCTTATACGGAGAAGAGAAAGTCAAAATCTGGGAAGAGGATATCAGCAGTCGCGCTTTTCTCCGGAGAAAATGGACCGGAAAGAGCCAAAGAAGTCCTTAAACAACTGGAAAAACTCATGCGCCGTTCTGTTCAATCCTATCTCGAACTCGCCCTTGATTACGGCAACAGCGGCTTTTATGATGAAGCCATTGATGTTCTGTCAAGATATACAAAAGGGTGTGAACCGCACCCCCTGCCCTTTTATTATTAGGAAAAGATCTGCCCCAAAAAGCAAATGCGGAGTTTCAAAAAGCCGTGGAACTGGACATCAATCACTACTGGGCTGCCTTTTACCTAAAAAACACGTGATTCCTTCCCTGCTTATGTCTCTTCTTTCCCGGCTCACTCAAACGAAATTGAATAAAAAACAAATAGCTCAGGCAGCTGGCTTTAAATCCCAAAGCAGTACAGAATCCCGATCCCGAATCCCAGTCCTCCCAGATTCACTTTAATGTCATTGACCTTAGCAACAGCTCTGGAAAACCGGAGAAACGCTTTTATTTTAAGCAACTCAAACAGTGGAGGCTGATAATAAACCCCGCCTTCCACATGAATCCCTACGGTTCCTCCGGAACAATCCCCCATAGAGCTTGTTTCCTTATACAGGATATAGTCGGCCCCGGCGCCCAAGTATGGATTGAAATCCCCTTTTGCCAGCACATATTTGCCTGTCAGCGTAACAGGAGTCATTGAGAAGCTGGTATGTGTTCCAGTCGCAGTGGACCGCCCGGACTCTGCGAATCTTCTCAGTTCGAGAGATAATCCTAAAAACGCACGTTTGTTCAATGAGAAAATATGGGACCCTTCAATTCCAGTTACAGCTGCTGAATCTCCGAATATTTGTTTGTATCTGTCTGAAGCCACCCTATAGTTCCCTAAGGAAAATCCTATCATGGTGTTCGCATTATAGGAAATATTTTTATCTTCGCGGGAATCATCCTCTTTTGTTTGAGCCAATCCTGCTGCAGCGGAAAAAAAGATAAAACAAACGGTCAGCACGATCATAAAAAGCAGAAAAGCGCTTCTTTTCATTTTACAGAACCCACACCCACCATGTTGGAACACGGCCCTTCGACCTCATCATCCCTCACCAGAGAAACAATATAATGGTAACTCTCTCCTGGATCTATATTCTTATCAAAATATCTTAGATGGTCAACCATCATGTTGATTGGAAGAAAGGCAACTTCATGAAAACTGCTGACAGGTTCAGAATAGGTTTTTCTGTACACTTTATACCCTTTGAAAATATCTTCCTGAGACAATTTTGCGCTTTCCCGCCATACAATCAGATTCACCGGCTCTGAATCAAAAAGAATCTCATCATAGGCCCTTCTCCCTTCTATTATGGTCGGGGGGAAGGGAAAGACCTCAATCTCCTCAAACCACTTTTCAGACATAAATTCATATCCCTTCTCATTCGGATGAAGCCTGTCATTGCTCAGAAGGGATCTCCAAGTTTCTCCCCCTTCCTCATAGCACCAAAACTCATCAAACATATCTATAAAAGGAATACGCAGCCGGCCGGGGATTTCTCTTATACTGTCATTCAAGGTGTATTCCCTCTGTCTAAAAAAAGGAAAGTACCACCACAGATCATCCCTCGGAAGAATAGTTGAGATTAAGGGCATCACTCCGAATTCCAGGCAGGTCTTTGCCATCTCTTCCAGGTTAAAAGCAGAGGTATCCATGGTAATGCTGTTTGTCACCACGTCGTTTGTCCCCTCCATCAATAAAAGATATCTTCCATCTCTCCCGGATAAGGTATCACTGATTCTAATCAATCCTTCCAGGGTTTTTTCTCCCGGGTCTCCCTCATTCAGGACTTGTGAATCTCCGTAGGCTGCATCCAATATTCCTTCCAGCCTTGGAACATAACCCTTTTCAGGGACCGGAGATGAGTCGATATATCCGTACGTGATGCTGTCTCCGAATCCTATGTACACATTATCCTTTCGGGCCGGATTTATCGTGATCTCCCTCTCTGTTTTTTCTCTAACTTTTTCCTCATTTTCCTTTAAGTCACTAAAATACAGCATCTGAGAGTTCAAGATTTGATCTGACTCCCAGATCAATCCTATCTTTCCCTGTTCAGTGGCGATCTGTGGAGAATGGATAAAACCATTGTTTCCCGTGACCAAACCGATTTCTTCAATCCATTTGTTTTGATCCCTGTATTTGCAGATAATTCCGTTTTCTTCCCTTGAAGACCGACTCCAGACAACAAGGGGGATATGGTCCCATACCATACTTATTTGCGGATAGACATCAGTGCACAGGTTGTCTGTTAATGGTTCCTCCTCGCTCCAGCCCGAAGGGGTCAAATGACATGAGAAAATCTCATAATCTCTTCCGTCATATGCTGACCATACCAGCCACGGCAGCCCGTCAGGTCCTGTTTCCGCATCAACATGTATATGAGGATATTCGTTGTTCTGGTTTATCCCCCTTGGTTCTGACCAAAAGACGCCATCAAAAAAACTGTAAAATATCTCTTCTCTCCCTGTTTGGACTTGTGTCCAGAACACCCATATTCGGTTCCATGCATCCACGAGTATTTTAGGATTCTGGACTTCGGAATAATCAGAAGTAGTTATGATCCAATACCGGTCAGATCTTTTGTTTTTTACGATCAGCATATTTTGAGACTCTGAATAAAGGACCCAAAGAGCCCATAGGTTATTGGCTCTGTCAAAACAAAAATCAGGAGAATAGATATACCCTCTTTCCCTGAATAAAAGGCTGTGTTCCGACAATCTGGAGTTTCTTAGATTCCCTGAATACACATCTGAATTTTCATACCCGCTCACGGCCCAGAGCAGATGAACCCGGTTGGTTCTGTCCTTTTTTGCTATCAGAGAACAAATCCCATCGCACTGGAGAAGATTCTGCGCTTCCCTGTCTCCCGAAACCATTCCATGGACAGCAAAGCTGACTCTTCCTGCGTCCTCCCTGAAAAAAAACCGAAGCTCTCCCTGGTCATTCATGACCGGGGAAGCCATTTGACCCTTTATAACGGGATTTTCCTCTTCCCCATTAAGGAGGCCGTTAAACAAACAGACACAAAGAATCAAAGGAATAATAAAGCGTTTCTTTTTCATGCTTTCTTTATATCAATCTATGATGATTCATTCAACCTGATTTACTCAAGTCAATATGCTTTTTCTGAAATCAATTCCAATCCGGATACACATCATTTCCGGGTGAATCGAAAAGAAAAAACACTTCTCCGGTTTTGACGTCGACGATACAAAGCTTTCCGATATGATTGTGCTTTAAAGAAGAATTAAACACAATAAATTTGCCGTCAGGAGACCAGGAGGGGAAATAGTCGTAGGTATCGTCTCTTTTCGTTAACCTGGTCTTCTGGCTTCCGTCCGCATTCATAAGCCACACATCCCCTTTTCCGTCAGCCAAAGAACACACATACGCGATTTTTTTTCCATCAGGTGAGAAACGTCCCCGGCAGCTTTTTCCGCTCTGTTCAAGAAATTCAACCTCTTTTTTCTTCATGTCATAGACAGCAACGTCCCAACCCAAGGTTCTTTTTCCGGTAAACGTAAGGAGGGAAGCATCCGGAGAGACCCATGGTACGATATTCTTTCTGTTGAAGTCCTGAATGATCTGTTGGGTTTTTTTCGTATGTATATCTATTTTAAAAATAAAATCTTTGTTTCTAAAGGCACTGCCCATATTTTTTGCGTAAGCTATGGTCTCATTGTCGGGAAACCACGCCGGTGTCATCTCTTTTCTTGAGGATGTGGTTATCTGCCGGATATCCGAACCATCCGCTTTCATAGTGAAAATATCATAATTCCCATTCGGATTGGCTGAAAAGGCAATCTTTTTTCCATCAGGGGACCATACCGGGTATTCATCCTGCCAGTCATTATCCGTTAATTTTTCCAGTCCCTTCATGGAAATCATATAAATCTCATTATTTCCTTCAAAGTCTGACTGGAAGATTATCTTCCCCTTGAAATTGATTTCAGGATGAAAAAACCTCTGGGCTGCTTTTTCTTTAAAGACATCGTCGGCATTTTTGTTTTCCCCGGAGCACATACACAAAAGAGATAAACAAACGAGAAAAATAAAAACGAATTTTCCGTTCCTGCGCATAGTATTGAAATCCTATCACTGCCGTTTATCCAAGTCAATCATCACCCGTTCCTCCAGCTCTCTATTCAAACGGCTCTCTCTCTGTTTTTTCTGGTCCCTTCCTTTTCATTTGCAGCAGATCATCCAGACTTTTTCTTCTTTCTTCCCATAAGGCATAGGAATCCTTTAACTCCTTATCGATTTCACCCAGCTCTTTTTGGAGAGAAACAATGGTTTTAACATCTCTATGGGTGTCTTCAAGGCAAAATATGTTTTCTATCTCCTTTTTGCGGTTCTCCAGATATTCGATCCTTTGCTCTAGGCCGGAGATCTCTGTTTCAAGTTTATTCCTTTCTTTGCTTATTCTCTGCCTTTTCTCAGCTTCCATTCTTTTCTGCTGTTTTGTTTTCCTCTTCTTTCCATTCTCTTGTCCTTTTGTATTGACGCGGCCGGCATTGAGATCGCGTTCTCTCTCAAATGTCCTTTTTCCCAAATAATACGAGTAATTCCCCGCATATTCATTAAGGCTCTTATTTTTTAACTCGACGACACGGCTCACAATCTTATCCAGAAAAAACCGATCATGAGAAATAACCATAAGGCTTCCTTCATAGACTTTTAATGCTTCCTCCAACGCCTCCAGTGACATCAAATCCAAATGATTGGTCGGTTCGTCCATGATCAAAAAATTCATTTCAGACAGGAGTATTTTTACAAGAGAAACCCTTGCTTTTTCTCCTCCTGAGAGGACACTGATTTTCTTGTACACGTCATCACCGCTGAACTGGAAAATCCCCAGGGCTTCCCTGATCCGAGGCATGCTGCTTGTTGAAACCGAGTGCGCCACTTCATCAAATACGCTTGAGTCAAGGTTCAAATCAAAGGCCTGATTCTGGGCATAATAACCTGTCTTCGTTCGCCTCCCTAATTCAATGGTTCCTTTTTGAGGTTTTAATTTTCCTGCAATCAAACGGATCAAGGTGGTTTTCCCAGCCCCGTTCTCTCCGACCAGAGCGATTTTTTCTCCCCGGCACAGATGTAAATTTATACCCTCAAGCACCCATTCTTTTTCGTATTTGAAGTAAAGGTCTTGGATCTTTAAAACATCTTTATAACTTTTTACCCCTGCTTCCAAGTTGAAACTTAATTTTTTTTCCAAGGGAGGCCTTTCAAGACGTTCTGTTTTTTCCAACGCTTTGATCCGGCTCTGGACTTGAGCAGCCCTTTTCTTCTCGTATCGATACCTCCGGATGAAGTCTTCCTGCCTTTTTATTTCTGATACTTGGGTTTTCCATCTCTTTCTCAGCAGCCGGTCTCTCTTTTTCTTTTCTTCCTCATAATACCTGTAATTTCCTGGATAATGCTCAAGTTGACCATGATTCAGTTCCCAGATACTCTGAGCCAAGCGGTCAATAAAAAAACGGTCATGAGAAACAATGATCATGGTTCCTGGAAAATCAAATAAATACTGTTCCAGCCACTCCAAAGAGGCAAGGTCCAAATGGTTCGTAGGTTCGTCCAGCAGCAGCAGATCCGGTTCTTGAAGAAGCATACGGGCAAGATGCACTCTCATGCGCCATCCTCCGCTGAACTCGTCTATATCTCTGTTGAAATCCTCTTTTTTAAATCCGAGACCGGACAGCACGGCTTGGGTCCGGGCTTCGAGACCGTATCCCCCCAACGACTCATACCGCTGCTCATATTCTCCTAACTGCTGCAGCCATCTTTGGTTCTGTTCGGGATTGGAATCCAGGACATTGTGCAAATCTGTGATCTTCTTTTCCAGGGAATATATCTCTGTGCATGCTTTCATAACTGAATCCAGAAGGACTCCTCCCTCAATATTTATTTCTTCTTGAGGAAGATACCCTATTTTATAATTTTTAGGCTTTGAAATACGTCCCTTATCAGGCTGCAGTTCCCCGGCTATGATGCGAAACAAAGTCGTTTTTCCGGCTCCATTAGGACCTATAAGCGCGCTCCTCTTCCCCTTTGGAACAGACCACTCCACTCCTTTTAAAATCTCCAAACTGCCAATGGAATAATAAAGATCTTTTATCTGCAGCACTTAGGACCCCTCCCTTTCTTTCAATAAAGCAATTCAGTCAAGCTCCAGATCATCTCTGATTTCCATAAGAGCCTTCACATCATTGATTATTCTCTGTTCACACAACTCAGGCCATTTCCCTCTTTCGACCACACTCAGTTCCTTATTATCCAGGCGGTTCTCTGTTCTTTCCACCAGCCCCATCAGATCTACAAACTCGCTAAGGGTGATATCCGGAAATCCTTTCAGGAACGTCTTGTCAAAAACAGGTATGATAAAGCTTCCTCCGTGGTCTTCAATCGACAGATGGACTCTATGAGGAAGTGAGGCCAAAAGAGAGATGATTTTTTTTAAATCAATGACTCCTTTTCCTATTTCACAGGGAAAAGACAACAGCCCCTCAGGATTCAAAATGATGCCTCCGTCCTTTATATGCGTGGCAACTACCCAGGGAAGGACCCTTTCCACTGCCTGTACCGGTTCTTCGAGCATGGTAAGCAGATTCATGGTGTCAAGACAAATCCCTAAATAGCCTCCCGGCTTCACTTCACACATCTCAAACAGCCGGAGGAGCTCAAATGTAGTAAACTCAAAGTGTGTTTCAACGGCCAGTGTTACTTCAAAATCCTCACACAGGCTTCTTTGTTTTTTCAAGGCTTCTGCTGTGGAAGAGAGAAGAAACTCTGTATCAGGACTTTTTTGATCCCACCTCATCAAGCCTCCGGAACAGGACCTGACAACATGCGTTCCAAGCACAGAAGCTTCCTGAACCGCTTTTTTATTGATGGAATAAATATCCTTTCTTTCCCACGACTCCATATCAAAGGGGATATGCTGGGCTCCTCCCCATTCAATATAAAGGTTTTTTTCCGAAGCATAATCCGAAAGCCTTCTCAAATAGGAAGGGTCTTTTCCAGCGGCTTCGTCTGAAGAGAATCCGGAAAACTGGACACCCTGGGCATGGTTCTTTTCAGCCCACTGCAAAGTCTCCAGGGGGGTCAATCCAAGAGGATGAAGCCCGTAGTTGTCTATTCCTACTTTCATATCTCTCATGAGACTTATCTTTTCTGATATCC
>JAGGYH010000043.1 GCA_021162615.1 Candidatus Aminicenantota bacterium | reverse complement strand
CGCGAGTACCCTGTAACAAAGCAGATGCAGTAAGATCGGCTTGCCTATATGGTAAAAAAATGGCGATTAAAATGAAAGTAAAAACAAATAAAAATATTTCAGTTGTCATTTTTTTAAAAAGTATGCAGTTCCTTGATATCAAAACAAAAAAATGCTCATCGCCATTTTTTTATGAATAGGTCAGGTTAATGATGAACGGCCAAATTTTAAAAGGAATCCACTGAGAAATCAATGGAAATTTTGCTATGGATTTGTGGTATCTTTAGAGGGAAAAAAAAACAAAAAAAAAAGTTATTGAAAAAAGTCTTCAAATATAATAAAAGGTTATGTTTATATGCTTATCTAGTAACTTTGTCATTTAATAAATAATATGAATAGAGAAAAACAAGCCCAAATTCTTAAAGCTCTTGGTCATCCCATTCGCCTCGTTATTGTGGAAAAACTGTTGAAAGGCGAACTATGCGTCAATGAAATCAAAGACCTTTTTAATGCCGATCAACCCAGTATATCTCAACACCTCAATATATTAAAATATTCGGGAATTGTTGATTTTCGAAAAAATGGTAATTTAAGATGTTATTTTTTAAAAGAAAAAGATAAAATAGGAAAGATCACTCAATTACTAAAATGAATTTCAATTTTGCTCTTTTGTTAATCAAAGCTAAATATATTAAATTTTAGGAGGTTTATATGGCTAAAGTAGCGATTACGGTTAACGGTTCAGAACCAGTAAATGTTTTCCCGCCTTTCATTTTAGGCTCATCTGCAGCCGCATCAGGAGATGATGTGGTTATCTTTTTCTGCCCAGGTGGCGCTCCGGCAATGGTTAAAGGGAAGATAGAGGAGATGAAAGGCAAAGGCTTACCGGAACTTAAAGAGTTGTATGACGGATTAGTAGGCCTTGGCGGAAAAATTTATGTTTGTGAACTTGCTCTGGAAGCAAAAGACCTAAAAAAAGAAGATTTCAGAGATGGTGTCGAAATCATTGGTGCAACCACATTTATAAATGAGATCAAAGACGCCACTTTGACGTTCTCATTTTAAACATCAATAAACTTTAAAAGGAGAAAAAAATGGCACAAAAAACTCTTGATGCAATGGGCCTTAAATGTCCCCAACCTATTCTAAAAGTCGCCTCTATGGCTCCTCAGCTGCAGCCTGGCGATATATTAGAAGTGGTGGCTGACTGCGAATCTTTTCCCAAAGACGTAAAAGCCTGGGCAGAAAGGACTGGAAAAACTTTATTGTTCTGTAATACAGATGCCGAAGGAAAACATACCGCTCAAATTCAATTTTAACATCCACAATTTTTTCATTCTTTCTAAAAATATTACATCAGTAAGAATCGTCTCTAAAAGCAATTTGAAGAGGATAATAATATGGAAAAGAAGTTCAAACCTAATATAGTCGGTTTTTTATGTAACTGGTGCTCTTATGCCGGTGCTGACCTAGCTGGTTCAAGCAAAACAGATGTTGATTCCTCCCTCTCCGTTATTCGAGTCATGTGCTCCAGCAGGGTGAATTCCAATTTAGTGCTGTCTGCCCTTCTCTGGGGTTCTGATGGAGTGTTAGTGGCTGGTTGCCACCCTGGAGATTGTCATTATGAGAAGGGCAATTATTATGCCAGAAGGAGATTCGCCTTGCTAAAAAAAATAGCCGAAGTCCTAAATCTCGAGCCGGACCGAATCCAGCTGTCCTGGATATCAGCATCTGAAGGCAAGCGTTATGCAGAAGTAGTGAACAAATTTGCCGAGGATATTTCTAAATTAGGCCCCAATCCCCTAACAAGTAATCCTAAAGTATAAGAAAAGGAAAAGAAAATGAAAAATCAAAATGTATTGGTCATAGGATCCGGGGTTGCTGGGATGGAAGCAAGCCTGATTCTGGCTGACGCGGGAATGAAAGTGCATCTTGTTGAAAAGGATTCTCTGATTGGGGGCCAGACTATTAAATTCGAAGAAGTCTATCCCAATATGGAATGCGCTACCTGTATGCTCGCACCAAAACAACAGGAAGTTCTTCAGCATGAAAATATCACTCTATACCTTCTGAGCCAAGTCAAAAAAACAGAAGGCTCTGCCGGTGAATTCAAAGTTCAAATAGAGAAAAAAGCCAGATATGTCAGTCTTATCAACTGCATCGGATGCGGCGCCTGCTATGACCCCTGTCCGGTCAGTCTGGACAATGAATTCGAACAAGGGATGTCTCAAAAAAAAGCTATTGCTGTGGCTTGCCCAGGTGCTCTCCCGAATGTACCTGCCATTGACGCCGATAACTGTCTCCGTTTAAACGGAAAGAAAAAGGGCTGCAATGCCTGTGAACAAGCCTGCGGATTCGGCGCTATTGATTTCACAGAAAAAGATGAAACAATTAACCTGGAGGTAGGGGCCATAATTGTAGCCACTGGCTTTGATCAGTTTGATGTGAGCGGCCTTGCTCAATTCGGATACGGGAAACACCCAAATGTCTACACAGCCATGGAGTTTGAAAGACTGTATGCACAGAACGGACCCACGGAAGGAAAACTGACTTTAAGAGAAGAGAGACCCATAAAATCTGCTGGGATCATTCACTGTATAGGAAGAAAAGAAAAAGGATACTGCTCAGGAGTTTGCTGTATGTACTCAATGAAATTCGCCCATTTTATCAAAGATAAAGCACCTGAAGCAGAAATCCATGAATTCCATACAGATTTGTGTATTCCAGGAAAATCACATCAGAGATTTTACGAGGAACTCAGTAAAAAAATTGACTTTATCCGCTATGAAGATGTAGAGGTCAAAGGAAACAACGGAAATCTTGAAATCATTTATACTCACAGCAATGGAAAAAGGGATTCTATCAAATCTGACATGGTCATTCTCTCCCCTGCAATGATCCCGTCAAAGGGAACTAAAGACCTGGCCAAAGTACTCGGGATAAGCCAAGACTCAATGGGATTTTTCTCAACCCAGGATCAGAATCTGAGCCCCATTGATTCAGAGAAAGAAGGTATTTTTATCATAGGGTGTGCTGAAGGACCTAAAGATATCCCCGACTCAGTTTCCCAGGCTGAAGCAGCGGCCGGGAGGATACTATCTCTTTTACAGTAAGGTTGAATCAGATAATTGAAATTAATTACCAAGGATTAAAAAATGAATAAAAAGATTGGAGTTTATGTTTGTGAATGCGGCCCGAATATTCCGGAAAGGATAGACATCGATAAAGTCATTGAAGAGCTGTCCTCCATGGGTGAAGTAAAGACCGTCAAAAGATACTCTTTATTATGCTCCAATGACGGAAAAAAATTTCTCAAAGAAGACATAGAAAAAGAAGAATTAACCCATGTAGTGGTTGCTGCCTGTTCTCCCAAAGAACATGAAAACACATTTATGAAAGTCTGTGAAGAAGCTGGCATGAATCCTTATCTATTCCAAATGGTTAATATTCGGGAACAATGCGCCTGGATGATTCCGGATAAAGAAGAGGCCACATCAAAAGCCATTAAATACATTAAAGCCGGAGTCCACAGAGTTTTGTTTCACGACCCACTCAAGCAAAAGGAACTCGAAATCAATGTAGACGTCCTGGTTATAGGAGGAGGCATTTCAGGAATCGAAGCCAGTCTTTCTTTAGCCGGCCCCAATAGAAAAATCCATTTGGTTGAAAAAACAGATTCCCTAGGGGGAATGGCTGGCAAATTATCCCAGATTCTCCCTCATCAAGGCTCAAAAATAAAACTGGTAAAAGAAAAAATCGAGCAAGTCGAAAACAACGAAAATATTCATGTTTACACATCCAGCGATGTAAAAGAAGTCCGTGGTTTTCTGGGCAATTTCGAAGCGGTTGTTAAAAGCAACCAGGAAAATAAAGAAGGAATAGAAGAAGAAATTAAAGTGGGAGCCGTTGTCCTGGCCACTGGCTTTGAAATGTTTGACCTCAAGGAAAATCCTGTATACGGATATGGAGAAATCGAAAACGTGGTAAGCGCTTTGGAATTTGAAGAAATGATCCATTCTGAAAAAATAGAATTAAAAAACGGCAAAAAGCCCAAATCAGTTGCTCTCGTTCACTGCGCGGGCAGAAAAGAAAAAGGCTATTGTTCCAAAGTGTGCTGTTTGTACACCTTAAAATTCGCCCACTACCTTAAAGACAATCTCCCTGATGTGGACGTCAAGGAACTTTATATGGACTTATGTCTGCCCCACAAACAAGATCAATCCTACTTTGACCAGGCCAAAGAAAAAGGCGTTGAATTTATAAGAATGGATGAGGTTGAGAAAATAAAAAAATCCGGAGACAAAATTGAAGTGGAATACAGAAACAACGACAAGGCAGATAAAGTTTCAGTCGATATGGTTGTGATCGCTCCGGCTATGGTTCCTTCTCAAGACACATCCCACCTGGCCGAATTATTGAATCTCCCCCTTGATAAATCCGGTTTCTTTAAAGAGCTTCATGAAATGCTGGACCCAGTGGCGACTCCTATGGAAGGAGTTTATATTACAGGCTGCGCCTTGGGACCGAGAAACATACCGGAATCCATGACCCAATCACATGCGACTTCAGGAAAAATACTTTCCAGCTTGATTCCGGGCAGAAAAGTAAAACCGGAAGTTAAAGTCTCAGAAATCAAAGAAGACCTGTGCACAGGATGCCAGACATGCCTTTCTGTGTGTTTCTACGGAGCCATCAGCTACGATCCCTTCAAAGGTGTTTCTGTTGTCAACGAGGCCATCTGCAGAGGATGCGGGAGCTGTGTGGGAAGCTGTCCTTCAGGAGCTATTCGTTCCAAACATTTCACCTACTACCAACTCTACCAGGAAGTAATGGAAGCTCTGCGTTAAACAGTTGGATATCATAAGGAGAAACAAATGAGTAACAATCAGAAAGAAACAAAAAATTATCCTAACAAAGGAAAATCTCTGCCTGTTGAAAAAAGCATTAAAGATACTGTTTTCAATATTTTTAAAAAGGCATTGGAAGAAAATATCTTTGATGCCCTATTGATTCCTGCTAAAGTTCCTGATACAGATGCTTATTCATGGATTCTGCTTCAGGATGAATCTCTATTTGATATAGCTGATCCTTTGCCTCCTGTTATGACCGTCCAGGGAGGAAGGGCTCTATCCAGCTTTTCAAAAAACGGAGAGCTTGGCCTTAAAATAGCGGCTTTGTTGAGGCCGTGTGAAGCCCGGGCAGTCATTGAACTGTTCAAACTGCATCAAGTAGATCTTGATAATATGACTCTCATAACCATTGATTGTCCCGGCGCCATGCCCCTCGCAGACTATATGAACGACCCAAAAAAAATCGCGGACTCTTTTAAAAAAATATCAGAAAAATGGGAAATCAGTGAATCCCTAAGGCCTGCATGCCAGAACTGCCATCGGTTCAGCCTGATGGACGGGACCGGCCCTGACCTGCATATAGGGCTGCTGGGAGAGAATAACAAAGTCACTCTGATTGCCAATTCTCCGGAAGGAAATGATTTGTTGGAAAAACTTGGCTTTGAATCCAAAGATTCTCTTGATAAATGGAAGACAGAAAAAGAGAAACTGGTCAAGGAAAAAACCAAAAAAAGAGAATCCTTCCTCAAGGAATGGCAGGAAAAGACAAAAAATCCAGACGGCTTTTTTAATGAACTGAACAAGTGCATTAACTGCCACAACTGCATGAACGCATGTCCCATATGCTACTGCCAGCAGTGCTATTTTGATTCGCAGATGATAAATTTCAAACCCGAAATTTACCTGAAAAAATCCAGAGAGAAAGGAGCCTTGAGATTTCCTCTCAACACCATGCTCTTTCATATAGGGCGGATGTCCCATATGGTTCTCTCCTGCGTCGCCTGCGGTGCCTGTGAAGATGCCTGTCCTGTTTCCATTCCAGTAGGCCGACTGTTTAGTATGGTCGGAGACAAGACTCAAAAACAATTTGATTATGTTCCCGGATTGAACAGAGAGGATCCACTGCCTTTGCAGATCTTTAAAGAAGACGAATTCTGCGAAGTAGAAACCCCCAATGAATGTGAAGAGAAAGCGACTGAGGAGGTAAAATAAAATGGCTAAAGCGATTAAAATTAAAAAGAATGTTGAAGAGGGCCTGTTTGACTTTTTGAAATCCCTTCTAGAAAAAGAAAAAATCAACGGCGTATTCACTCTGAAAAAAATGGATGACAACGGCGCCATATCCTATTCACTGATAACCAGTCCTGATGAATTCAAGGATGCGGTTCCTTTGTACCCTTTTATGCCGGTCAATGCTGGAAAAGCTCTTTCCAGTTTTACATTACTCGGTAAAACAGAGGAGCCTATCGCTGCTGTGCTCAGACCTTGTGAACTCAGAGCCTTTGTAGAGCTTGTAAAAAGGGCTCAAGGCGATCTTGAAAATTTCCTTATTATCAGTCCGACCTGCGGTGGAGTCCTCAGTCTGAACCTAATGGGAGATAAAAATCAGGAAAAAATAGTATCCCAATACTGGACATCTGTTCAAAAAGCGGAAATCTCTCCTGATACACGGGAAACCTGTCAATTCTGTGAAAATTTCCTCCCCATAAATGCGGATATAACGGTTGCTGCTCTAGGAAACAAAGACCTTGATAAAGAATTCATTCTGTTTCTCAACTCCCCCAAAGGAGAGGAGTTCGCAAAACATGCTGAAGGAAGTGCGGTTTCGGAAGAAATCGAAACAAAGGAAATAAATGAATTCAGGAAAAAAAGAGAAGAACTCAGAGAGAAATTTTTTAAGGAAACAGGCAAAGAAGGGGAAGGATTAAAATCCCTCATAAATATCTTTGCACCTTGTCTGGGATGCCACGGATGCAGCCATGTATGTCCCATTTGCTACTGCGTCTTATGCGACTTTGATGCAAAAACCCATGAATACCACTCTGCCAGCTTGAGCCTCGACCTTAAGAATAAAGGCGGCCTTAAAGTCCCCACTGGAAATCTGTTGTTCCATCTCGGAAGAATGACTCATATGGCTGTATCATGTGTGAACTGCGGGATGTGTTCTGATGTATGTCCCGTAAATATTCCTGTAGCTACTGTGTTCTCAAAAGTCGGGTCTTCTCTTCAGAAAGTGTTTAATTACTTTCCTGGAAAAGACATTGAAGAACCTGCTCCGCAGGGCACATATAAAGAAGAAGAATTCAAGACAATCGGAGAACAATAATAAAATAAAAGAACAGGGGCCATTAAAATGAATGATAAATTTACTCCAAATATAATTGGATTTCTCTGTAATTGGTGCTCCTATACAGGAGCGGACCTTGCCGGCACTTCAAGGATGAAAATCCCGCCTTCTCTCAAAACTATAAGAGTCATGTGTTCCGGCAGAATAGACCCTCTCTTTGTACTCGAATCTTTTATTAAAGGCGCGGATGGAGTCATGATGATGGGGTGTCACCCCGGTGACTGTCATTATCAAAAAGGCAACTACAACGCACGCCGCAGATATGTCATGCTGAACAGCATCTTTGATACACTAGGTTTAGAAAAAAAGCGCATAGGTCTCTGGTGGGTTTCTGCTTCCGAAGCCACCAGGTTTGCCAAAGTCACCAATGAATACACAAAAGAAATAGAAAAATTAGGGCCGAATCCAACTTCCAAAGAAATCTTCCTGTAAACATAAAGCCTGAACATCTTTTCAGATCCAGGCTTGCTTTAAGAGTGAATCCTTTATTATTTTCTTCAAACCCTTCCTGATTTGAGTAGACGTTTTATATACAAATCCTGTATGCTGTTTCTGCGGTTAATGCGATCATTAAAAGGAGTGTCATCATGAACCTCAAAGTCTTTATAGCGACATTTTGGGCGATATTCGCTGCTGAATTGGCTGACAAGACCCAGCTAGTGGGAATGAGCATGGCAGCAAAAACCGGCAAACCGATCAGTGTTTGGCTTGGATCGGTATCAGCGTATGTCATAGTGACCATCATCTCAGTTCTGCTGGGTGCGTTGTTGAGCAAGTATATCAAACCTGAAGTCATAAGATACAGCGGGGGCACCATTTTTATTATCATCGGCATTCTTATTTTATTTGATAAGATCTGATCCGTACCAAAATGAAAAATCATTGAAAATCAAGTATAACAATAAATTTATTGAAAACCGTTTTTTATAGGAAAAAAATTTTGACCAGACTATTGCAACTGACTGAAAACTAGCTCTCATTTTCAATGAGACAGCTGCCAGTCATCTTGGCTGGGATGACTCCGTAGGCCAAATTCTCGTAAACCGCCCTTTCTAATCCTGTTGCATAACTCCGATATGAATGAAATCAAATCTTCGCCAGTGCCTGATCCAGATCATTACATAAATCATCCGCGTCTTCGATGCCTACGGAAAGCCTTACAGTCTGGGGATTGAACCTGGATTTTCTTTTATCCTCATCTGAGACATCCATATGAGTATGAAACCAGGGGCTTTCTGCCAGGGATTCGACTCCGCCCAGAGAAACGGCTAATCCAAATATATGAAGGCTGTTAAGAATAGTATATGCCTCCTTTTTTCCTCCTTTGGGATCAAATGTAATCATGGAGCCAGGGCCTTCGCACTGCTTCTGAAAAATTTCCCATTCCGAGCTCTTTTTATCATAAAAATCAGGGTAAATTACCCGTTCGATTTTATTATGTTCCTTTAAGAATCGAGCAATTTTTTTTGCATTTTTCTGGGCCTTCAGCACTCTTTCTTCCAGAGTATCCATAGATCTGAAAAGAAGCCACGCATCAAAAGCAGACGGGGTGGGCCCTGTGCTTACACGAACCGACTGGACTCTAAAAGCTCTTCTTTTATCCCTGTCTATCACAAAGCCGGCAATCAAGTCAGAATGCCCCCCTATAGACTTTGTTCCTGAATAAACAACGATATCAGCGCTGTGCATAAACGGATGCTGTAAAATGGGAGACATGAATGTGTTATCCACAACCAAAAGACCATCTGAGTTCTGATGGATGAGGTCCGCCACCTTTTGAATGTCAACCATGGCTAAACTCGGATTGGCTGGAGTCTCAATGAAAAGCATTTTTACTGTATCCGCATGTTTTTTCAGGGCATCTTCCACCTGATTCAAATCAGTGGCATCCACAGGAACCACATTAATACCCAGTCTCTCCGGAACATGATGCCTCAGCAGATGATCTGTGCCACCGTAGACAGGGTATCCGAAAATCAATGTATCTCCGGGCTTGCATAATGTGAGCACTGTGGTGAATATGGCTGAAAGCCCGCTCGGAAAATAAACAGCCGTAGGATCCTCAGCTCCCTGTTCCAGGCACTGAATACGGTCACAAAGCATGATAAAATTAGGATTTGATACTCTGGTATAAATAGGCCATTCTTCATCCGGAGACAAGGGTGTTTCGAAGCCATAAGACCTTCGAAACATATGCTCCAGTTTTTCCGCATCTTCAGTGGAAAAAGTTGATACCGCAAAAATAGGAGGCCGCACAGCCCCCATGCTTAAAAACGGGTCATAGCCGACATGCGCTGCTCTTGTCTTGGCTTTCCACTCCTTGGGTGGCTTTTTCCAGTTACTTTTTCCCATTAAAATATCTCCTTGATATATCAAATTTAATATTTGTTATCTAACTTGAGACTAATTTTTTAAGCCCTCAATGTCAAGAAAAATAAGATAATCATCAAGCATTCTCCACTGGTACAAGCGCGTATAAGGGAATGTTGAGATCTCTGGAAGGAAAGCCTTAACTGGCCCTCTCTTTGATTTGCATTCTCTCAATAATTATTGATAATATTGATAATAACGAAAAAAGGAGTCAACTATAAAGAATTATGACAAGGATTAAAGGGGATCTGTTTAGTCAGGAGAGCATGAATAGTCCGGATAAGTTTATGGATTACAGCCAACATGGCCATGCGGAAAGGTTTGCCTTCGGAT
>JAGGYH010000102.1 GCA_021162615.1 Candidatus Aminicenantota bacterium | reverse complement strand
TGGCGCGCCTGGGAGGACTCGAACCCCCGACCCGCTGCTTAGAAGGCAGCTGCTCTATCCTTCTGAGCTACAGGCGCGCATGAGCTCTCTCTCTAAACACACGCGACAGGCCCTATGCTATCTTGAGACCTCTCATCATGCATGTACAATCGGGGAGATCGGATTTGAACCGACGACCTCCTGCTCCCAAGGCAGGCGCGCTAAACCAAGCTGCGCTACTCCCCGAGATCCTTCATAAAAGATTCACAAGTTAAAATATTATCGTATAAAGGCCGATGAGATTCAACTCTTTTTTCTTCCTAATCCCTTCTCTATCTCTGATCTGCTTATCCTTAGGGTAATAGGCCTTCCGTGGGGGCACACACCCGGATTAGATGTTTTGAAAAGGCTTTCCACAAGATAACTCATCTTATCCATGGAAAGAGGCTTTCCGGCCTTTATCGCGCTTTTACAGGCCAGTGACGCAAGTATTTTATCCTTTCGGCTCCTGATTTCTCCATCTCCTTCTCCCTGCTCACCTATATCTTCTAAAAGAGACAAGAACACTTCCTCTGCTTCTTCCTGATTGAATATATCCGGATATTCTTTGAGCGCATAGGAGCGGCCGCCCATTGGGTCCACACCAAATCCAGCCTCCTCCAAAACACTGCTGTTCATTTTAAAATTGAGCTCCTGGGACGGAGAGAATTCGATTATTTTAGGAGTGACAGATATTTTTCGCGGCATCTTTCTCTGTCTGTCGAGATCTTTATATTTATCAAACAAAACTCTTTCATGCGCATTATGCTGATCGATCACAAGAAGGCCTTTTTCATCAACCGCGATGATGTAAAAATCCAGATACTGGCCTAAAACCTGAGGCCCTGGTTTTTCTTCCTTGCCCCATGGAACAAAAAGCTCCCTTGCATAAGGATGCTTATCCCCTCCGGTATCAGGATAAAAAGAATTACTCCCATGAGCCCCATGAGAAGGCCTGCTGAAAGATGCTTCCTTCCTGTTTGCCGATGCCCGGACCTCTTTGACTCCCATCTCTCTGAGAAGAGCTTCCTGCACTGTTCTGTATATGAATTGAAAGATCCTTTTGGGATCCACAAATCTGACCTCGATCTTTGTGGGGTGTATGTTGACATCGACTTCGGAAGGAGGAACGTCTAAAAAAACATAAGCCTCTGGAAACTGTCCCTTTTCCAGAAAAGTACTGTAAGCCTGGTTGACGGCTGCCTGTAAGGACCTGTCTTTTATAGGACGGCTGTTAAGCCAGAACATTTGATACCTGCGGTCTTTCCTTCCAGAGGGAGGAATGGAGGCATATCCGGATAAACGAAAAGGCCCCTGCTCTGCTTCTAAGGGCAGCAAATCTTCCAGCCTGTCTTTTCCGAAAACCTGGTATATCCTTTCCCTCAGGCTGCTGACCGGAGAATAAGAAAACAATGACCTTTCTCCATGTTTTAACGAGAACCTCACTTCCGGATAAGCCAAGACAATGGTCGTGACATATGTGACAATTCGCGACAGCTCGGCTCTTTGAGAGGCAAGAAACTTTTTCCGAACAGGAAGATTAAAAAACAGGTCTTTGACTTCAAGGGACGTGCCTTTTGGAAAAGCTGTTTCTTTGATACTCAACAGCTTTTCTCCCTCTCTTTCTATGGAGATGCCTCTCTTGCTCCTTCCTTCAGAAGTCTTTAAAACGACCTTGGATACAGCTGAAATGCTGGACAGGGCTTCCCCTCGGAATCCTAGGGTTTTTATCCTGTTTAGATCTTCGGCCTCCCTGATCTTGCTGGTAGTGTGGCTGTCAAAGCATATCTCAGCATCAGCAGGGCTCATTCCCATCCCGTTATCCGTAACCCGGATAAGGGTTTTACCTCCTCCGGCAAGTTCTATTTTTATACTGGTGGCACCTGCATCCAGAGAGTTCTCCACAAGTTCCTTAACTACAGAAGAAGGCCTTTCAATGACCTCGCCGGCAGCGATTTTTTGAAAAACCTTCTCAGGAAGTCTTCTAATAATCCCGCTCAAAATATCATTCCTTCGTTTATTTGGTTTTTCACGCCGGTAATCCTTACGCGGACAAGACTTGATCTCCTGCAGCCGCTATCAGGAACAACCACCTTTAAATAATTGGGGGTCAACACATGAAGGTTCTTTTCCTTCTCTTTGATAACAACGCCGTCAAGGACCGCGTTCTCAAACCTTTTTCGGAACTCCAGATTTTTTCTCCGGGAAAGTTCCCTTAAAAGAGCACTCCTCTCTTTTTCCGTCTTTGAATCGACTCCCTTTAGCCCGGCCGCAGCGGTTCCGGGGCGCGGAGAATAGGAAAAAACATGAAAATAAGTGAGAGGTGATTTTTCCAGAAAAGCATAAAGATGATCAAAGTCTTTTCCGGATTCCCCTGGAAATCCGACAATAATATCTGCTCCCAAAGAAGCATCAAGAGACCTCTCTCTTGTATATTCCAGAACCTCCCTGTATTTTTCTGAACTGATTTTTCTTCCCATTTTTTCGATTATCCGCCCGGATGTGTGCTGGAGAGAGAAATGAAAATGAGAGCATATTTTCTCATTGGAAGTGATAAAATCAATAAACTCTTTATCCAGGAAACGCGGATCAAGGGAACTCAGGCGGATGTATTTTAAATCTTTGATGGTAACCAGTTCAGACAGCAGCTCCTGAAGAGAGCTTTCTGGTTCCAGATCCCTGCCGTAGAGACAAAGGTGAATGCCTGTGAGGACTATCTCCTTATATCCTTTTCGGACCAGGCCCCTCACCCGGTCCGTGATTTTCTCGCGGCTTTCGCTTCTGCTTTTCCCTCTTACTTTGGGAATAATACAGAAAGTGCATTTGAAATCACAACCATCCTGTATCTTAACCGGAGCTCTGGAACGGAAAGGCCTGTGCTTTACTGGCTTATTCTTTCCAAAACTCTCAATGACCTCTCTCTGTAAATCATCCTTTTCATTATTTAAAAAGACTTTCCAGACCTTAGGGTCGTTCATGAACAAAAGCGGGTCTCTCTCGGCAAAACATCCCGTGACTATGATCCTTGCTTTTGGATTCCGGCGCGAGATCTTTCTGACGAAATTCCTCACATCAGCATCAGCTCTCTGGGTAATGGTGCAGGAATTGATTATAACAATATCGCTTTGATAACTATCTTCTTCCAGAAGAATCCCGTGACTCTGAAACCGTTCGGCCCATTGAAAGGCCTCCGCCTGGTTTGTACGGCAGCCAAAACTCTTTATGGAAAATGACCTCATATCCTCTCATTAATTTTTTTGGATGCTCGCTCAACGCTTTTGGCCATACGCTCCCTGTAGGCGGCCAGCCTCTCAGCAATGGATTTATCTTGAAGGCTCAGTATCTCTGCGGCAAGCAAGGCGGCATTGACAGCACCGGATTTGCCGATCCCCATACAGGCCACAGGAACTCCTCTCGGCATCTGAACCGTGGATAAGAGAGCATCCAATCCACCTAAATCCGCGCTCCCTACAGGAACTCCTATGACAGGCCTATGGGTATGAGAGGCCACAACGCCTGCAAGATGAGCTGCTTTTCCTGCCAGGGCAATGAATATCTCTGTTCCCTGTTTCTCCAACTCCGAGACTAACCTTTTTGTTCTCTCCGGAGACCTGTGAGCTGAAGTCACCTCCAGGTGAAAGCTGATCCCGAACTCCTTAAATACACTGACAGCTTCTTTTGCAATGTCAAAATCAGAGTCACTTCCTATAAATACAGCGATTTTCATTACTTTTCCTCCTTTACGGTTCCTATATCACGTCTGTAGTGGATCGCTTCGAAATATATTTTAGCTGAGGTCATATAAATCTTTTCCATAGCTTCCTTTAAAGTTTTCCCTGTCCCGCACACATTCAGTACTCTTCCCCCGTCTGTGACATATTTTCCGTTTTCAAGTTTTGTTCCGGCGTGAAAAACAGTGCAGTCTTTTGATTCTTCAGCTTCTTTCAATCCCTCAATCAGCTTCCCTTTCTCATATTTGGTAGGATATCCCCCGGAAGCCAAGACCACACATCCGGCCGCTTCATTGCTCCACTTGATCTCTTTTTCCAAAACATTTCCTTCAACAACAGAGAGGAACACATCTATGATATCACTTTGCATACGCAGTATTTGAGGTTGTGTTTCAGGGTCTCCGAACCGGCAGTTGAATTCCAGCACTTTGGGCCCCTGCTCCGTCAGCATCAAGCCCGCATACAGCACGCCTTTATATTTGCGGCCCTCTTCGAGCAGCCTGGTGATCGTAGGAAACATGATGTTCTTAACGATCTCATTAAACAAATCCCTGTCTATGAACGGAGAAGGAGATATAGCGCCCATCCCGCCTGTATTCGGACCTCTCCCCCCGTCAAAAACAGCTTTATGGTCCATGGTGGTGACAAAAGGCGCTATCTTGACACCGTCAGAAATGACAATGAATGAAGCTTCCTTGCCTCTTAAAAATTCCTCAATCAAAACTCTTTTCCCTGACTTTCCGAATTTTTTATCCACCATGATTGTTTTAATGGCTTCTTCTGCTTTGACTTTATTTCTGCAGATCATGACTCCCTTTCCAGCTGCCAGACCGTCCGCCTTGATAACGACCGGATAGGGGAATACTCCCCTCTCAATGATTTTTCTTGCTTCTTCAGCTGAATGCGCTATCTTATACCTGGCAGTCGGGATTTTATGTCTTTCCATGAATTGTTTGGCAAAAATCTTGCTCTCTTCAATTTCTGCGGCAATCTTGTAGGGCCCGAATATCTTTAAACCCATGTGCTCAAATTCATCAACTATGCCAAGAGTCAAAGGAATTTCCGGTCCCACAACCGTTAAATCTATCTTTTCCTTGGAGGCAAATTTTTTGAGTCCGTTGATATCATTTGGAGAAATAGAGATGTTTTCTGCTATTTTTGCGGTCCCTGCATTCCCTGGTGCACAAAATATCTTTTTCACTTTCCGGCTTTGTGATATTTTCCAGCACAGAGCGTGTTCTCTGCCCCCAGAACCCACAACTAAAACTTTCATTTCATCTATCCTCCCTCACCTTGTTTATGCTTAAATCATATACGCACTCACCATTTGCGGTTCACGATGCGTCCTTGCCTCTTCATTTTCTAAGACTGTTGATAAACGAATCCACAAGACCCGGATAAGAAAATACACTGCTCAAGACTTCTACAGCCAGCGGCACTGCTTTTTCAGGGGGAAGGCAGTACCCCATATTCAAGAAGTTTTCTCTGAATCTTTTTACTTCTTCTTTCACCTCTTTATTCTTGACCACTACTTCTGAAATATATCCTGATAACACATCAAAATCTTTTTCTTTCATCCCGAAACGGGTCATCTCCTGGACTCCCATCCTTATTCCGCTCGGCTCCAGAAATGTTTTATCATCAGGGAGGGCCTGATAATTAACTATGATATTGTTTTCTTCAAGCCTGCGAGCTATATCCATCCCATTACCGTACTTGTCTGTTCTCATAAGTACCTGGTGCGTTTCCGTAAACCCATCTGACTCATCACCTTCGACCTCTATCCCTTTATCCTTTAAAGAAGAAGCAAAACTTTTTGCATTTGTCCGGACGTCCCTTTGGTACTCCTCTTTGAATTCATTCATTTCATAAGCAGACATCAACAAACCCACCAAAGTGCCGAGATGATGGTTGCTGGTAGAACCGGGAAAAGTTCTTCCTTTAATATCGATCCACAGCTTTCGCAGGAGAGATTCTTTTGGAAAATTTCCTGCAATCAATCCTCTTTGAGGACCAAAAAAGGTTTTATGGGTGCTTCCCGTGACAATCTGGGCTCCTTCTTCAAGGGGTGTCTGGAACGCTCCGTATAAGCCCAGCACATGGGCCATATCAAACATTATGACAGGCGGATTGTCCCATTCTTTAACCAGCTCAGATACAAACGCAACAGGTTCCGGGTAAATAAACATGCTCTTCCCAAATACCATCAACTCAGGCCGGTTCTCTTCCAGTATCTCCCCCAGCTTAACAGTATCCGGTTTATAGGGATTTTCTTTCATAACCGGAAAATTAATCACATTTTCCTTCCCCGTCTCCGGATTTTCCTGAACATAATTGAAGAGTGCGCCGAACGGCTGGGAACTGAGGTGGCCTCCTAAATTCAATTCATTATTCATAACCAGTCTCATCCTTCTTCTGGGCTCCCCTTCCGGCCTTCCTCTGTTCAGAAAACGCACCATGGCTTTAAACACCACTTCATTCGCCATTTGACCGCTTATGGTTCTCACCTCAACATTTTCACAATTAAAATACTTTCTCAGCTCTTCCTTGGCCCTTTCCTCTATCTCTTCAATCATATCGATTCCTTGATAAAAATAGACTTCCTTTCCCTTCATGGTTTTATGTTCTGCATACCGCCCTGAGGGATCTGAAATCTCGCACATCTTTACCAAGAGAGACGGGGTTGATTCAGAAGGAATCAAATTGAAGCATTCCCTCTGCCTCCATAAGTTATTCCTTTCTACCTTTTTTAATAACTGCTCGGTTTTTTCCAATAATGATGACATAATACATCTCCTTAATACTTATCCTGACCTATTCACCCTGTGCCTCGCATCTGCTGCAACTTTTGCTTGTGAATAACCCAGGTTATTTAACCGGTTTAAAATTCATTTCTTCAATTTTTGATATCTTATCAAGCCTTTTTTGATGCCGCTCCCCCTCAAACTCTGTATTCAGCCATATCTCGACAATATAAACAGCCTCATCTGCAGGAAGTATTCTGCCTCCCATGGTCAGGCAGTTGGAATTATTGTGCTTGCGGCTCATCTCGGCCATATACGCATCACAGCACAGCGTGGCTCTTATGCCCCTGAATTTATTGGCCGCCAATGACATGCCTATCCCGGTTCCGCATATAAGAATGGCCCTGTCAAATTTTCCCGAAACAACCTGTCTTACAGCTTTTTCAGCAAAATCTGCATAGTCCACGCTCTCTTTTGAATAACACCCAAAATCTTTATTCTCAAGACCCTCACTTTGCAGGTAAATTATGATTTCCTTTTTTAATTCATATCCTGCATGATCAGATGCGAGAGCGATCTTCATTCAGCCCTCCCTTGTCAAATTTAGAACTGCGATATTCTTGTACATCTCATTGATAATAATGCTTCTTCGCAATTATATCAACATTTCCCCATACAAAAAAGCAGACTATCAAGAAAATCAGATATGGCTGCCGCTTGCTAAAGATTTTTAACATACTTCTTCTTTGTTTTTCTCGGCTCCTGCGCAACTTCTCCCGTCCGTGGGTCAGACATACTCGTCGCTCGGCTTTGCCGGGTCCCCTCGAAAAACCTCATCCGAAGGCTAAATCTTCAATGTCGCTTCAGCCACACCTGAATTTCTTAAGAAATTACTCTATTCTAGTTGGATAAATAACTTTATGCCACATCCAGACTTTCAGGCAGGCTGGCTGGTTCTGAAGTCATCCGGAGGCGAGCGGGCATGGTTCCTCAAAGAGGAGAGCGAGCCGAGGAATAAGCTGAGATTCCTCGCTGGGGAAGATCAGCGGGCTGAAGAACCAGCTTGCCTGATGAAAGTCGGAAGCAAAGGATGGATGTGCAGCCATATTTTATGACTAACTAGGATACCATTTGTTTGGCTTTATCCATCAACTCCACTGCTTTTTGAACGACCTCATCCTCTAACCGGAAGGCTTTTATCCCTTCTTCGATACTCCATATCGAAGATACCAGTTCTCTCTTGATCTCTCTTTTTATCTCAGATTCGGCTTCCTTGAAATCTTCATCATCATAAGAAAATCCAATACTGTTCAAATAAGCTTTAAAGTCCTCAATGAATTCCGGCCCTATGACCACATTTTTTTGTATTTCCGTATGACCCTGATGCTGCACATATTCCGGCTCTTTTTCTGATGGAAGTGTGTATTTTTTAGACAGCTCTGTCTCTTTTTCAATGAATTTTCGAGCATAAGAAAAAAAAGTGCCTCTTGATAAAAGGATATACGTCATTCTCTTGTATGTAAGAGCTGCTTCATAATCCGGGGATATGCCTCCCTGGCCCAGCACTTTTCTCCCCTTGTTCGTATACGTGACCTCTCTATCCTCGGGAGTGGCTTCCCTTCCTAAAATCCAATCTTCCAGGTTAGTATAATCTCTCTGGATAGACCTTCCAGAGGGCGTATAATACCTTGCAGTGGTCAGAGCTAAAGCAGCATCAATCGAAACCGGGAATATGGTCTGAACAAGACCTTTTCCAAAGGAAGTCTCACCTACAATAATTGCACGGTCATTATCCTGTAAGGCTCCGCTGACTATCTCCGGTGCGCTGGCGCTGCCTCTATTTATTAAAACCACAACGGGCATATCTTCATATTGATTCCCCTTGGAGGCCGTAAACAGTTTGTTGTACTGCTTTTTCCTTCCTTTTATGGAAACAATAACCGCTCCCTCAGGTAAAAACTCATCAGAAATCTCCAGGGACTGCACAAAGGTCCCTCCTGAATTATCCCTAAAATCAAGCACGAGGCTCTTCATGCCTTTGCCTACAAGTCCTTTCATCTTTTCTTCAAATTCCCGTGTCGTTGTGGTGGAAAAATTCCTGATGTATATATATCCTATATCCTCTGTGAGCATGAATGCGTAAGGGACGCTGTGCAGCGGGATTTCCTCCCTGACGATGGAAAACTCCAGAGGCTCTTCGAGCCCCTCTCTTACGATTGTGATGTTTACTTTTGTGCCTTTCTCCCCCCTCAGTTCCAGCATGGCTTCATAACTCGTAATCGGCTTTGTGCTTTTCCCCTCAATATGGGAAATGATATCACCGGGCTGGATCCCAAGCCTGTAAGCAGGAGTTCCTTCGAGGGGTGATATCACCATCAAACGGTCTCCGTGCTTTTGAATCATAATCCCCAAGCCGTAATACTTGCCTTTATAATCTTCCTTTAAATTATCAAGCCTTTCCGGGCTGAGAAAATAGGAATGCGGATCGAGCATTGGGAGCATCCCTTGTATGGACTCAAAAATGAGGTCCCGTGTGTCGACCTTTTTGTAATAATAAGCCTTGACAGCCTCTGTTATTTCAGCAACCTTTTCAATTCCTTCAGACCATGAACTGCTGTTCCAGAGGGAAGCATTGATCAGTAAAAAAAGAAAAGCAGCAACCGCGCACGCCTTTTTCTTCATTTCTCTATTCCTGGTTGAATATTACCAAAGGCTTTATGAGTTGTAAAGTCAGATTGATGCGAAAAGCAAAACTTCCATTTGACTTATGCAGAACGACAAGTTATATTTCCTTAGCAAGAATCAGATAGAAAAAGGCAAAAATGTTTGGAAGCATAGGCGTGCCGGAACTCCTCATAATCTTTGCTATTGCTCTGCTTATTTTTGGCCCTAAAAAACTCCCTGAAGTCGGCAAATCCATAGGCAGGGCCCTAAGAGAATTCAGAAAGACTTCGGATGAAATCAAAGGAAAAATCGAGGAAGAAATCCAGGCTGAAGAATTTAAAGACCTCCAAAGAGATATAGACAATATAGGCAGAGCAGATTCAAGCCGTCCCTCAAGTACTGGATCTGACAGCAAAAACACTAAAAATCCTTACTCTGACAATCATAAGTCCGAGAAAAACAGCTTAAAAGAAAATAAAAAACAGGAAACCAAAAATCATGAGGAAGGCAATAAAAAGCCCTGACAGTATGACCTTCCTTGAACACCTTGATGATTTAAGAAAGAGATTGTTCTACTCCTTTCTTGCGGTTGTCATTGCTGTAATCCCCGCCTGGCTTTTCCATAAACAGCTCTATGACATCCTTGCTGTACCCGTGACAAAATATCTGCCGGAAGGAAAAACTCTGGCTTTCACATCTCTCACAGCCCCTTTCATGCTGTATATCAAAGTATCCTTTCTCGCCGCCATTCTTTTTTCTTCGCCTTTTGTTTTTATCCAGCTCTGGTATTTCATTTCTCCGGGTCTGTATAAAAGGGAAAGAAAATCAGTTCTTCCTTTTGTGTTTTTTTCCAGCTTGTTTTTCATTACAGGAGCTGTTTTTGCCTACTTTATTGTTTTCCCGTTTGCCGTCCGTTTCTTCTTATCCATAGCTGAAGGTTTTGACCCCGTAATAACGGTGGACCAGTATTTCACTCTCGCCCTGAAAGTCATCTTAGGCATATCCATTGTTTTTGAGCTTCCCACTCTCGTCTATTTTCTGTCCAAATTCGGCATTATCACTTCAAAACTAATGACTAAATATTTCAAATACTCTGTGCTTGTTATCTTTATCATTGCGGCCGTCATCACTCCGACCCCTGACCCTATCACTCAAAGCATCGTGGCTTTCCCCATGTTGGGGCTCTATGGATTCAGTATATTGATCGCACTGATCGTGGAAAGGAAAAAACGAAAAAAGACAAAAGAAGAAGAGGAAGAAGAGGAACCTGCTGGATAAATGACTGACTATAAAACAATAGGATTGACGGGAACAAATGCTTCAGGAAAGGGAGAGGCCGCTCATTTTTTTGTCAGACACGGATATGCCTTCATATCTCTTTCGGATTTAGTCCGTGAAGAGCTCAAAAAAAACAACGTGGAGATAACCAGAGACAACTTGATAGCAATGGGCAACAAAATGAGAGAAAAATCAGGTCCTGATGTTCTGGCCAGAAAAGCTGTAAAAAAAATGACTGGTAAAACAGTCATAGACAGCATTCGAAATCTTGAGGAAATCAAATATTTGAGGGAAAATACTGAATTTCTGCTGCTGTCCATAGATGCTCCCCCGGAAATAAGGTTCCAGCGGGCCCGAAAAAGGGGGAGGCGCGAACCTCTGCGCACATTAAATGCGTTCATGGAGATGGAAAAAAGGGAAATGACAGGTAATAAAAAAGGGCAGCAGCTGAGAAAATGCATGGAAAGCGCTGACTTTAAAATAACAAACCAGGGGACCCTTAAAGAATTTCACAGGAAATTGGAAATTTTCATATGAAGCCAAAAAGAATAACAAAACACAGATATTATCTGAACATCGCTAAAGAAGTATCACGCAGGAGCACCTGCTTCCGCAGGTCCATCGGCGCCATTATCATCAAAGACGATCAAATCATCTCAACCGGATACGTTGGAGCCCCCAGAAAGACAAAAGACAGTTTTGAGCATGGCATCTGCCTCCGGGATAAACTGAATATTCCTCATGGCGAGCGCTACGAACTGTGCCGGAGTGTCCATGCTGAACAGAACGCGATCATCAATGCGGCCAGAGCTGGGGTGAGCCTCTTGGGAGGAGACATGTATATTTATGGCAGTGATTATCAAAGCCAAACTCCTATCGATGCTTTCCCCTGTTTTATATGCAAAAAAATGCTCATCAACGCCGGGCTTAAAAACGTCATCTGTTCCACGGAAGACGGAGGAATGAAAATGTTCAAGGTTAGTGACTGGGAGAAGGAATGGAGAGAAAAAGATATCATAGACACTGAGAATCAGTACGGAAAAAAACAAATTGAGACCCGCGAATCGCGAAGGGTAAAAGGCAAAAAAGAATGATGCATCAAAATCCGATTTTCCGAAATGCAGTAACTTCACTTTTCATCTTAGCTTTCCTGATTCCGGCATATTCGCAGCAAACAGAAAAAAAAGAACCGGAAAAGGAAAAAATCACTTCCCTCCTCAGCCTTCTCGAAATCGTCCCCTCCGAGGAATCCATTGACTATGTTCAAAACAAAACCCAATTCCAACTTCACACCCTTCTCACAGAACAGAGGCATCCTGAAACCTGGAATCTAAGCGAAGTTGTCAGGGAAGACTGTACAGCCGGATTGGAAATGCTTTTTAAAGTCGACCAGGATATAGTCGACAAGCTTGACCAGCTTTCCCAAAATCCGAATACGCTTGAGACCGCTGTTGAAGCTGTCAAAACCGCCATTCTTTCGGGAAATAAAATATACATTTACGGATGCGGGGCTACAGGCAGGCTGGCCAAACAGATGGAAAGCACATTCTGGAGACCATTCTGGCAAAAAACAAAAAATCAAAACCGAATATGGGAAAGACTCAAAAATCATCTCAAGGATGATATCGAGGAAAGGCTCATAGGTGAGATGACCGGAGGAGACAGGGCCCTTATAAGCTCACTTGAAGGCTTTGAGGACCTTCAACTGATAGGAGAACTCCAGTTAAAGGAACACAAAGTCAAAAAAGGAGATGTCGTCATATGTGTGACAGAAGGAGGCGAGACCTCTTCGGTCATTGGAACGATATTGTCCGCTCTGGACCAATGGAAACAATCTTCTGGTTATATGCCGGAGAAAAGCAAAAACAAGCTGTTTTTCATTTACAACAATCCCGATGACAGGCTTATGCCCTTTACCCGAAGCAGAAAAGTGCTTACAGAAAAAGGCATTACAAAAATAAATCTGACAACAGGCCCTCAAGCTATCAGCGGCTCTACAAGGATGCAGGCAACCACTATCGAGACTTTTGTAATAGGCCATATCATTCAAACCGCAATAGACCGGTCTTTAAGAGAATTTTTGTCAAAAAAGGAAATGTCAAAGCTAGGATTCGAAGAAAAAACAGAGCTGAAAACAAGGCTTAGAGAATTCGAGAATATACTCAAACAGGTTAAAAGAGCAACAGCTGAAATAGCTAAACTCACGCAGATGGAATCAAAAACCTATGAATCCGGGCACTTCTCGACTTACTTTGCCTGCGACGGACTGATCACTGTCTTTATAGACAGCACAGAGCGGAGCCCGACTTTCCGCCTTTATCCGCTTGACACCGTCAATCAAAAGGAGCGGCGGTCATGGATCCAAGTCTGGACCGCAGCTCCAGGTCTTGAAAAAGCATGGAATGCTTTCCTCCAAAGGCCTTTTCACGGCCTCTCCTATGATTTTTATCATGATCCTTTCCAAAACGAAATAAAGGATCCCTTCCTAAGAAAAGCGGCCCTGGAAAGTCTTAAAAACGCAGGAAACGACCAGAAACAACTTTATGATTTTTCTTTTTCACCTTCAAACACAGAAAGAAGGGGACCGCAAGAGGGAGACTTAGGTGTTCTGGTGGCTGTGTCACCTGAAGAGAAACTTCTCGAAGATAAAAATTCTCCTTTCTGCCGATTCATAAGTCTTTTCAAAAAGAACAAATCAAACACAGCCGTCCTGTCCGTTACGAACAAGACTGAGAAAAAAACAGCCCGGGTCATCTCCGGAATTCCTGATTTCGAACCCGGGCATAAAGACGCTGCCGTTACCATATCAGTAGATAATAAAAACGACCCCCTCAACATCAGCCAGCACACAGCTTTGAAAATCACGCTCAATGCCCATTCAACGGCCGTGATGGCCAGACTTGGAAAAGTCGTTGGAAACACCATGACAAATGTCAGCCCCAGCAATCTGAAGCTTATCGGGAGAGCCACTTATCTCATTCAATCCCATGTAAACGACGCCCTCAGCAGCCCGGGATGGGTGGAAAAATACGGTATATTCAGGCCCATCTCTTACGGGGAAGCCAATGCTGTTCTTTTCGAATCAATAAAATTTTTAAAGAGCGGGCAAGTGAGATCCGGCCAGACAGCTGAAGTCTCTCTGTCTATAATCCGCATCCTGGAATCCATCCGACAGAATAAAGGGATATCACAAAAACAAGCTTTTAAACTGGTGCAGGAAAAAGGTCTGCTTCAATACCTTTCAAATGCTAAATCTCCAAATAAGTAAAAGCCGGAATATAAACAAAATTTCCATCACGCTTTTCTGCATTGTAATTTTCCTCTGCCTTTTTTCTATCATAATGAATCAAACGACAAGAGAAAAAAGAGTGAGGCTTGGAAACGAAATCTTTGTTTCCCGATATATTTCAGAACTGAGGGGCCAAAGAGTCGGCCTGGTCGTCAACCACACTTCTCTGCTTCCGGAAGGAAGGCATCTCGTGGATTCTCTTGTTGAAAAAGGCGTTGCTGTGGCATCTCTGTTCACTACGGAACACGGATTTCTCGGAAATAAAGAAGCAGGCCAAAATATCAAAGACAGTCAGTATAAGGGGATCAGGATTTACAGCCTTCATGGAGATATCAAACAGCCCACTACCCAGCAGATCAAAGACCTGGATGTGCTTGTCTATGACATACAAGATGTCGGAGCCCGGTTTTACACTTATATTGCAACCATGAAATACATACTTGAGGCCGCATCCCTTGAAAACATTCCCGTATATATACTCGACCGGCCCAATCCCACGGGAGGGCTCATTATTGAAGGCCCCCTGCTTGACAGAGAACTGGTATCTTTCACCGGCCCCTGCCCTATCCCCATACGCTATGGGATGACCTGCGGAGAACTGGCGCTCATGATGAAAGGGGAGAACTGGATTCCAAAACATACGGACATCCGGGTTGTGAAAATGAAAGGATGGAGGAGAAAGTACTTTTGGAAAGATACAGGCCTCAACTGGATCCCGCCTTCTCCCAATATCCCCCTGCCAAAAACCACCCTTGCTTTTCCCGGGACAAGCCTTTTGGGCGGGATCGGTATCAATCATGGAATAGGAACTCAAAATCCTTTTCTTCAACTCGGCGCACCCTGGCTCGACCCTGAAATCATTTTACAGAATATGAGAGAAAAAGCAGTCAGAGGGGCCATGCTCTCACAGATCACCTATACACCGCGTTCTCTCCCGGGAAAAACCGCATATCCTCCTTATAAAGACAGGCTCTGCAGAGGGGTCCTGATCTCCATCCAGGAAGAGACGGCATTCCGCTCCCTTGAGTTCACCCTGGACCTCATCAGGGTCCTAAAGAGTCACTTCCCGGATAAAATAAAAATAATAACGGATAGATTTGACAGCCTTTTTGGAAACGATCGGCTAAGGCTTTATATAGAAGACAGGCTTTCCTATGAAGAGCTCAAAGAACTCATAAAAAAAGATGAGGACACCTTCCTCCAGCAAAGAAAGCCCTACCTCCTTTATTAAAACGCAAAGACCAACGCCACTACCTTTTTCCCTTATAAAAATCAGGTGTGGCCTCAGCTCACTAAAGATTTTTAACGCCATTCTACTTCGTTTTTCTCGGCGGTTCCGTAACTCCCCCCGTCCGTGGGTCAGACATACTCACCGTCCAGCTTTGCTGGAGACCCTCGAAAAGCCTCATCCGAAGGCTAAATCTTTAAAATCGCTTCAGCCGCACCTGATTTTTATCCTTAATCTTCCCCTATGATCTCCTTGACTCTCATGAGCTGTACCTGGTAGGATCGTTCCATCTCTTCCAGCCGCCCTGCAATATATTTTATGGTTTCCTTAAGATTAGGGATCAAAATATGCTCCAGGGCATTGACCCGGCGCCTGGTGACATCGATCTCTCTTGCAAGAAGCTCAACCGCTTTCCACAAACGGGCGATCTCCATGAGATCCTCAAGCAGCTCCTGCATCTTTTTCAAGCCGATATCCAGCTCACTTTCCGTATTGAAAAAATCATAATCAGATGTTTCCAGGTCTTTGATCCTGAATTTAGGTATGGAGAGATTGAAGACTTTTTCAGACCTGATGTCCAGATTCAAGCTTCCCTCAGGAATAATCTTCTCAATCTTTTTTCTTGAATGTCTTGTTCGGGCAACAGCAAACGAGATGAAAATCTTGTTCAGCTTTTCCCCGACTCCTTCCTGCAGTTCATTCAGCTTTTTCATAAGCTCAAGGAACCGCCTCATGATCTCTTCCAATTTATCTTTAAGCAGCTTGTGCCCTCGTTCTGCAAGCTTGGTCCGCTTGCGCAGCCGCAAAAGCTCCATCCGGTTGGGATTGACATTCATTCTCATTGTTTGTCCGAATAATATTTATCTAAAAACTCCGTGCCTATCCTTTTCAATTCCGCCCTCGGGACCATACATAAAAGCTTCCATCCAAGATCCAGGGTCTCCTCAATGGAACGAGATTCTGTCTCTCCCTGACGCACAAATTCATTCTCATATCTATCTGCAAAATCCAGATAGATCCTATCCATATCAGAAAGCGCGGCTTCTCCCAGAATGAGCGCCAGCTCTCTGGCTTCCTTTCCCCTGGCATAACAGGCAAAAAGCTGGTTCAAGACATCAGCATGGTCTTCTCTTGTCTTTCCTTTTCCGATTCCTTTGTCCTTGAGCCTGGAAAGGCTGGGAAGCACATCAATGGGAGGGTAGATTCCCTTCCTGTGTATCTCTCTGCTCAACATGATCTGGCCTTCTGTGATGTATCCTGTCAAATCCGCTATGGGATGGGTTTTATCGTCCTCGGGCATGGTGAGAATAGGGATGTATGTTATGGAGCCTCTTTTCCCTTTAATCCGGCCCGCCCTCTCATACATGGAGGCAAGGTCTGTGTACAAATAGCCGGGGTAGCCTCTTCGGCCCGGAATCTCCTTGCGGGCAGCGGAAATCTCTCTCAATGCCTCAGCATAAAATGTATAATCAACCAGGATGACCAGGACATGCATGCCTAAATCAAACGCAAGGTATTCAGCACAAGTAAGGGCAAGCCTGGGAGTAGCGATCCGCTCTATGGGAGGCTCATTGGCCAGATTAAGAAACACCACAGACCTTTCCAAAGCACCGGTGTCCCTGAAATCTTCAATAAAAAAATTGGCCTCTTCAAACGTGATCCCCATCCCTCCGAAGACCACGGCAAACTTCTCTTCTTTACCCAGAACTTTAGCCTGCCTTGCTATCTGAGCGGCTATTCTGGGATGGGGGAGACCGCTTCCAGAAAAAATGGGGAGTTTCTGCCCCCTTACAAGAGGATTCATTCCGTCTATGGATGAAATTCCGGTTTGAATAAACTCAGAAGGATAATCTCTTGCTTGAGGATTGATAGGGCTTCCGTTTATATCCAGTCTTTTCTTTGCTATGATCTCAGGCCCTCCGTCCTTCGGATTTCCGGAACCGTCGAATATCCGGCCCATGATTTCCTCTGATACCCCCAGTTTCTGGGATCGCCCCAGAAACCTTACCTTCGACTTGTTGATGTCCAGCCCGGTGGTCCCTTCAAAAACCTGAACCACAGCTCTCTCCGTGGAAATATCCAAAACTTCGCCTCTGCGCAGACTGCCTCCGGATGCTTCTATTTCGACCAATTCTCCGTATTTGACATCCTCGATTTTCTCAACAATGACTAAAGGGCCTACAATATTGGTAACCGTCAAATATTCTTTATGCATTTTTGAATCACCCTTTTTTCTTTATCAATTCTTTAAACTCTTTGTCGACCTCGATAAAAGTATCATGGACGCCAAGACCCTCTGCCTTTTCCGGTATAAACTTCATCTTTGAGATCTGTTCTCTGACTCCCAAACTGAGGATATCCTCCAGGTTGATCCCGTCTTTGAGCGCTTTTATGCCGAGATTGTGAAAATGGACGATGGTCCTCAGCATCAAATACTGCTTTCGTAAAGAAGTATACGTATCCTGAGGGTGGAAAGCATTTTGGTGAAGAAAATCTTCCCTTATAGACTTTGCTGACTCCAGAACCAAACGTTCGCTATCTGAGAGGGATTCCACTCCGACCAGCCTTGCGATCTCCAGCAGTTCAGATTCTTCTTCCAGAAGCCGCATGGCTTCCTGTCTTATCTCTGGAAAATCTTCTGCTGTCTCTTCTTTCCAGTGATTCTTGATATGCTCCACATATAAGGAATAGCTGTTCTGCCAATTGATAGCGGGAAAATGCCGTTCATTGGCTAACTTATCATCAAGAGCCCAGAAGACTTTAACAACTTTGAGTGTAGCCTGAACAACAGGGTCCGATAAATCTCCCCCCGGCGGAGAAACAGCTCCGATCACGCTTAAGGCGCCTTCTCTCCTGTCAGAGCCAAGGCAAACCACTCTTCCCGCCCTTTCATAAAACTCGGCAAGCCTGGATGCAAGGTAAGCAGGATAACCTTCTTCACCGGGCATTTCCTCCATACGTCCTGATATCTCTCTGAGAGCTTCCGCCCAGCGGCTTGAAGAGTCAGCCATCAGAGCTACGGAATAGCCCATGTCTCTAAAATATTCTGCTATGGTCATTCCTGTATAAATGGACGCTTCACGGGCAGCCACAGGCATGTTTGAGGTATTGGCTATGATTATGGTCCTTTCCATTAAGGGTCGGCCGGTGGAAGGGTCTTTGAGCTCAGGGAAACTCAACAAAAGGTCAGCCACTTCATTCCCGCGCTCACCGCAGGCAACAAACACAATGAGTTGAGCATCTGACCATTTAGCCAGCTGGTGCTGGACAACAGTCTTGCCGCTCCCAAAAGGTCCGGGCACACAGGCTGTCCCTCCTTTTGCCAGAGGAAAAAGCGTATCGAGTACTCTCTGCCCGGTAGAAAGAGGATTCACAGGCATCTTTCTCTCTTTGACTCTCCTGTTCCGGCGGACAGGCCAAACCTGAAACAGCCGGATCCTGTATTCAGCCTCTTTACCTTTAATCACAGCCGCTGTTTCCTCTATGGTCATCTTACCTTTTTTTATTTCCTCTATTCTTCCCTCTTTTCCAGGAGGGACCATGATCTTGTGTTTTATTAAGGGAGTCTCTTCGATTTCGCCTAAAAAGTCTCCCTCTTTGACCACTTGTCCCTTTTTTACAGCGGGCTTGAAATCCCATTTCCTTTTTCTGTCCAGAGGAGGGACTTGGATCCCCCTTGTTATAAAGTCTCCCTCTTTGGCCCTGATTACGTCAAGAGGACGCTGGATTCCGTCAAAAACCGAACGGATCAGTCCTGGGCCCAGCTCAACACTCAACGGTTCGCCTGTCAGCACAACGGGTTCCCCGGGACCTATCCCTGTGGTGTCTTCGTAAACCTGAATAAAAGCTTTGTCTTCTCTAAGCTCGATGATCTCCCCTATAAGTCCCAATTCTCCTATCCTGACCATATCGTACATTTTTGCTCCCAGACATTCTGAAGCAATAACGAGAGGTCCTGCTGTCCTAATAATCTTTCCTTCTTTCATTTTAATCTTTCCCTTTAACTAAAGAATCCGAGCCCGTGGCCTTTATGGAAAGGTTTTTCATCCTTTTCTTAAGGAGATCAGAAACTTCCCTATAATCAGAAAATCCTGCGATGACAGGACAAAATTTGCTCTCCAATCTATTGATCTCTTTTTGCAAAGGCTCTAAAAATCGATCATGGACAAGACAAAGAGCGATCTCTTCGCTCTCAAGCCCCTTGAGGATATCCCTGGCTTCATGTATGTTTTCAGGTGTGTATACTTTGATTCCCAAGGCTTTGAGCGGGATGATCAAATCCGCATCTCCCATGACAGCTATTTTGCTAAACATACGTCTCGCTTATCCTGTTTTTTAAGATTTCTGCCGGTATACGATTCATTTTCCCCACACCAACTATGCGGAACAAATCAAGTTCTTTCCTTTTTGCCAGCACATAAGCAAATATAGGTTCGGGTCCGAAAACAATGTATCCGGCCTTCCTTAAATATCTCATAAGAAAGTCTTCAAAAAATTTTTCCATCTCCACAAAAGATTCTTTCTCCTGAAAAGCATCTATTCCTTTGCTCCATACTTCAAAATAGGGGCTGTGCTTCAATCTCTCATTGATATCAGAATAAGAAAGGTCATAAAAATCCATTATCCTGTCCGTTTGGATAAACCCTCCGTCCATTAAAACGGATTCAAGCTTTTCTTTGGAAAGCTGCATGTATTTGATCCGAGCCAGTATCTTCAGGTTCCCCAGGTCTATTCTATGGCGAACATAATCTATGATGAACGGATACCCTGTTTCTCTGGCTCTTCGCAGGGCCCTTTCAGGGGCCTTTTCTTCTTCGACCACCATTTTGACTTTTTTCTCTAAAAAAAGACCGGACACGGAACCGAGCAGACTCTCCTTTTCTTTCTCGAGAAAAATATCAAGATGTCTAGTGTCCTTTATCTCTTCCATCTCCTCTAAAAAGGTCCCTGCATCAAACATAGTTTTTAATGCAGAAGAAAAATCCTTCTCTTCCGCGCTTTCCAGAAAAACATCCCTGGGAATCAGCTTGTTTTCCAGGGCACGAACTCTTCCTACGGCAAAAGCATAGTCGAGCCGGGATACTTTCATAACTTAAGGTCCTCAGCAATCAGCCCCTCAATCAAAGAACGAAGCTCATCCTTGACCTTCTCCCCGTCAAGCACACTCTGTTTCTCTCCTTCTTTCATTATCACTTTTTTCTTTAATGTCTGTTCTCCTTTTAAAGCCTGCTCAAACGCTTCATCCATGACCTTGTTAATGACCTCTCTTTTAAAAAAAAGGATCTTCATCCTTTTATCTAATCGTGCTTGGGTCAATATCCTCGTTGCTTCCATTTCAGCCCGGCGTTGTTCCTCTGAAAGATAGGCCCCGGCTTCCTTAAGAGCCTCCTGTTCTGCATTCGTCTTTATCTGCTCTGCCTTATTCCTGCTTTCATCAATGATCTGATGGGCTTCAGCATCGCCTTGATAACTGATTTTTTTTAAAATATCATCCAGACCCATTTTTCGTCTCTAGACCTTCATTATAATTTGATCCCATTCAACAAGATGATGGTGATCAGCAATCCAAGGACCGCATAGGTTTCGACCAATGCCGCGAAAATCACGGGCTTCATCATATCCTTCGGCTGTTTAGCTACCATATAAACACCTGATGTACAGACCTTACCCTGGTGGATTCCTGACAGCAGCCCGGTAAAAGCAATGGGAAGGCAGGCAATAAGAATCTGCCATCCTTGATAAGTCGTGGGCATCACCAATGTCCCGCCTGTCAATCCCAGCTTCAATATCACTAAGAAAGCACTGAGAAAGCCGTAAATCCCTTGAGTGCCGGGAAGAGCAACCAGTAAAAGAAGACTTCCGAATTTTTCAGGGTCCTCACTCAGAACGCCGCTGGATGCCTGCCCTGCCAATCCGATACCCACAGCAGATCCTATCCCCGCAAAAATGATAGCTGCTGCTCCGCCCAATATAGCTAATGTCAGACCTAACTCCATTTCAACCTCCTTTCCCTAAACAAATATTTTCTTAAATACACTTATGTTCACATAAATTCTGTATATTCATTTTCTAATTCAAAAGGTTTGAAAGGCTGTCCTCCTGAATCGAAAAATTTACTGAAAAATTCCACAAACTGAAGACGCATGGAATGAACAAATCCGCCCAGAAAACTGATACTCAGATTAAACAGGTGTCCGATGATAAAAATCAATGCCGCGAACAACCAGCCTACCCAGGGGATGCCAAGGGCGCTTTCGCACAAAGTATTGACCACCATGGCAATAACAGTCGTGGAAAGTCCTAATGCCAGAAGACGAGAATACGACAGCACATCTGACAGGTATCGGGATATGTCATAGAGACTGTATAAACCTCCAAAAAATCTTGATATGGGATTGGGGCTTGGCGAAGCAAAAAAGACAATCCCCAAGGCGCCTCCTATGGAAGCATAACCCCAGCCCGGACTTTTAGTTAATAAGTACAGCACCAGACCAGGCAGTAAAACAAGCCACCCTCCCTGGACAAAAAAGGCGTTCACGTATTTTTTCTGTCTTATATTCGATATCATCCTTAACAGAGTACCAAACCAGACCTGTATGAATCCGAGAACCAAGGACAATATGAGAAAAGACAACGGGTTTTTTAATGGATCGATGACCAATAATTCTGGGATGGTAAACCCGAACCAACCCCCGACCATACTTCCCAGAATCACATTCGCAATGCCCACAATGAAAAGAAGTTTTAAAAACAGCTTAAGTCCACCCCTTGGTTTGGCAAACTTCAAATACAAAAGGCTGATAAGAGCGACCAAAAATCCGTAACCAGCCTCACTTACGGTCAAACCCAGAAAAACAAAAAAGAAGGGCGCCAAATACATCGTAGGGTCAAGGGACCCTCTGCTCGGGAGACCATACAGCTTTGTTATGATTTCAAAAGGCCTGCCAACCGGCGGATTATCCAGAACGACTGGCGGCTCCTCCTCAGGAAGAGGAGACCGGAAAAAGAACTCTATTGATTCTGAATAGGATTCCAGCCTGTTCTTTAATTTCCCGATATCTTTCTTCTGTATCCATCCTTCCAAGAAAAACACCGATTTTGTTTCCCCCATAAAACCAGAAAATCTGTGCTTACTCCGCTCGTTTAATAAGGCATCATAAACAAGCATCAGCTTTTCTCGGTATTTCAAACTGAGTTCCCTGGCCTGCTTGTCGATTTCAGCAGCCCGTCTCTCTTCCTGTTTGATCTCCCGTTCAAGCTTTTTTATTATATCTATAACCAAATCAGATTTTTCCGCTCTTTCCAGAACAGTCTCTGAAAAATAAAAAGGAGTGAAAGACATTTCTCTTAATGATTCCTCCAATTCCTCTTTGTTTTCTTTTAGATACACGAGAAAGAGCGTGACCTCTCTTTTGGTTTGACAGAGCACGCGGAACCACAGTTTCTTCTCTTCCCGGATTTTTATAAGGTCTTCCAGCATTGACAAAGGAATGGTGCCCAACCGCATTTCCGAAAGTTTTGTGGGCTGAAAATCCAGGACAGGAATGTCCAAATTCTCAAAGACTCTCAAGGCGGATTTTTCTCTGCCCAGATATTTGTTTCCGGATAGAATATCTTTCTTGCTTTTTTCCAGGGCTTCGGCTTTTTCACATACGGAAGCATAATCAAATTCCATTATTTTTCTTCTTTTCTTTACGGCCATTTTGGGTTTTTCAAGCAAAATCTTGTCAACCAGTTTTTTTTCTTCCCACTTCGAAAGGAAACCTATCACATGAGAAAGCTGAAACAGCTGGTGATCAAGCGTGGATTCTTCCTGAGGCGGAGCGTCGAGCCCCAGTTCATCAAAATCAGTCTTTTCGATCTGAACAAGGCCCTGCTCCTGAAGAGATGAAAGAAAATCCTTTTTGATAAGGGAATGGCCGATAATCTGGACTTTTTTTATCTCAGCTACAGCCATTTATCAAACTTCCTCGTCCTTTATGTATTTCTTGATCCGTTCAGCAGCTTTTTTGACAGCTTCTTTTTTGAATTTCTCGGTTTTCTTTCGCAGATCTGATATTTCCTCCTCTCCCTCTTTTTTTGTCTTCTCCGCCTCTTTGGAAGCCTTTTCAATGATTGATTCTTTTTTCTTCTGAGCCTTTTTCTTCGCTTCTTCAAGGATCCTTTTCTTTATCTTATCTGCTTCCTGCTGCGCATCCTGTATGATTTTTTGGGACGTTTCCTCCCTGGCCGTCTGGACTTTTTCATCTGCCTTATCCTCAGCTTTTTTTATCCTTTCCAAAGCTTCTAAGGGAGAGCCGTTATTTTTTTCCTTTTCCATTTCTCGTCCTTTTAATCACCTTTATCCCTACTGTCTTCTTGTTTAACCTGGATTATATATAAAGACTGGTAATTTGAAAAGATTTTCCGCTCTTTTAAGAAGGGCGACCGGTGGTCTAAATAAAAAAATCATGCTGGAGATAATAAGCCCTAAAATCAAAATCTTTATGTTCGGCTCTTTCTTTTAGCTTCCTAAAAGGAGATCTATAGTCGAACAGCCCGTAAAGAAAAAGAACATAGGCTCCCGCATCGATCAAATCTTCAACCATTTCATATTCCACCTCACCCTCAAGATGAACAATCACTCCCCCTCCGCCTGAACGGCAGCTATGGCAGAGGTCTTTCAGCAAAAGCCTCTGTTCCTCTTCAACGGATTTTTCAGAGATATGTATCCATACTCCATTATTTCCTGCTTCAATAAAAACCGGGTCTAACGGACCGTGATGGTAATAAACAAGCCGTGTGTTTCCGTCCTTACAGCTTACGGAAAGCTCTTGTATGTGGGATGCCTCTCTTTTTACCTCCCCGTTGCTTAAATAAATATGGGCTCCGCACCGAGCTACCCTATGAAGCTCTGAAAAGATAGCGGGTTCTGATCCTTCTTCCTTATCAAATTCTCCTGTGTGAAGATACGCTAAAAAGGTATTTTTCTTCAGGCATTCAAGTGTCAGCTCTTCAATCTCATTAAATTCTTTCCTTGCCCGGTCATCCGTATAGAGTTCCAATCCGGAACCGATCAGCCACATCAACTCCGTCTTCTCAAATCTCCCTGTATCGATAAGACGAAAACGGTATCCCTTTTTCCGGCACATCTCTGCCGCATCAGAAATCCAGTCTTTATCATACTGGTCATCACGGACCGTGATATCTTGACCCAAACCCGCAGCATCCAGCAGTTCAAAGCCCTGGTCAAGAGAAACGGAACTTTTCTCCTTCTCTTCTGTTTTCTTCTTCTCTTCTTCCATTGAAAAAAATCCCTGCTATTTTTTTTAAAACACATTATGGCAAATTGACGTCTGCAAGTAAAGCATCTTAATCTTGACTCATTCATCATCCAGGTTTATTATCGGGAGAGAAATCCCAGAATGAAAAAATGTATTGTGCTTTTCTCCGGAGGCATCGATTCCACAACCGCTTTGTATTGGGCTAAAAATAAATACGATAGGGTCGAGGCGCTGACTTTTGACTATGGACAAAGACACAGAATAGAAATCGATTTTTCAAAACAGGCAATCAAAAATACAGGGGTCCCTCAAACCATATTGACCTTGGATCTGACTCAAATCGGAGGGTCCTCTCTTACGGATGAAAGTATTCCTGTGCCAGTGTATGACCCGAACAAAAAAGACCCCAATAAACTTCCCTCGTCCTATGTTCCTTTCAGAAATGGAATATTTCTCTCCTTAGCTGCTGCCTGGGGAGAAGCGCACGGGATACATGAGATCATATGCGGATTCAATGTGATAGACTCGCCTGATTATCCTGATACACGAAGAGAATTTGTGGAATCCATGGAACAGTGCCTCAACACAGGAACGTCAGCCAGCCGCACAGAGCAAAAATTCCGAATTAAAGCTCCTTTCATCCAGATGAAAAAATCAGAAATCATCCAGGCAGGGCTTATTCTGGGCGCGGATTACTCTTATTCTCTATCTTGCTATGCAGGAAAGGAAATCCCTTGTTTTAAATGTCCTGCCTGCTTCATGCGGAAGAAAGCATGGAAGGAGGCAGGACTTAAAGACCATCTTATAAAAAGACTTGAGAAAGAGGGGAAATTATGAGCTGGATACTCACTGTCAAAGACAGATTTCAGGCGGCCCATTTTTTAAAAGAATATGAAGGGAAATGTGAAAAAATCCACGGCCATACATTTCATGTAGAGGTGCGGGTCTCAGTTGAAAGTCTGGATAAAATCGGAATCGGGATCGATTTTAAATTTATTAAAAAAGCTCTCTCTGAAATAATGCCCGACCACACACTTTTGAATGAAGTCTATGATTTCAATCCGTCCGCAGAAAATCTATCCCGGTTTTTTTTCAACGAATTAAAGAAAAGATTTCCGGTAACGTCAGTCACAGTATGGGAATCCGAAGATGCCTCAGCCACATACTCTGAAGATAAGTGAAATCTTTGCATCCGTTCAGGGGGAAGGCCTGCGTCAGGGGGAAGCCACCCTGTTCGTGAGGCTGACCGGATGCAATCTCAAATGTGATTTCTGCGATACAAAATATGCCTGGAAGGGAGGAGAAAACCTAGACACTGAGCAGATTTGCAGCAGGATTGAAAAAGAAAGCAGACAGATGCCGGCTGACTGGGTTTGCTTGACAGGGGGAGAGCCTCTTATTCAGGACGTGAGGGAGTTAACAGAAAGGTTAAAAGAAATGGGGATGAAAATCCAGGTCGAAACCAATGCCACCCTTTATCAGGACCTCTCTGTGGACTGGTACACAGTTTCGCCCAAGCCCCCCGATTACTTTTTTCAACCGGAATACAGAGAAAAAGCAAAAGAAGTAAAGCTTGTGGTGAGTAAGGAACTAACTCTCGAAGTGATTCAGAGAATGAGAAATGAGTTCCCGGAAAAAATCCCCATCCTTCTCCAGCCTGAATCCAACCGAAAATGGAGCAGAGAGAAGGGGATTATGCTTCTCAAGGAATGCACAACAACAGGGCTCAAAAATATAAGAATTTCACTACAGCTGCACAAAATTTATAATATGAAATGATTGTATTTTTTGTCACATTAAAAATAAAAGAAACGCTCGTCAGTGTTTCATAAATTCATGGTGCGCGTCTGCCATCCGTCACAACTCATCTCCGTAATGCTTCTTCAGCTCTTCTAAAAGTCTGGAGCATATCTCAGGGTATACAGCTGAAACATCATTGGTACACATGGGATCTTCTTTCAAATGAAACAGCTGAACCTTTTTAAAGACAACGTCCTTTCGAACCTGCGGTTCGAAAATCAATCTCCATTCACCTGACTGAACCGCCCTCTGCTTCCTTTTCACCAGCTGCTCGTGATAATTCTCCTGAACGGTTATGATCCCCTTATTATTGAATTCATAAAAAGCAATGCCCTGAGATATCATTTCCTGAAGGGCGAGACCGGCTCCTCCAGGAGTGTCTATGGAAAAACCGGTTTCCATTATTATCGGATCAGGGCCCTGAATCTCACCTGTTCCATTGATCAAAGACAACAGGCTTTCCCCATCAAAAGCCAGAGAAACATCCTTACCCATCAATTCATACACCGTAGGGGCTATGTCTGTTGTACAGACAAGATCATGAATGTCTTTATGAATACTCTTGCCCTGAGGTTTGATTGTGAGCAGAATCCGGTTCTGAGCACTATCTCTTAAATTCGTGCCGTGCCCTTTAATGGTTTCTCCATGATCGGAGAGGATGACGATTATGGAATTGTCGTAAACATCCTTTTTTTTCAGTGCTACCAAGAATTTCCCTAGCTGGTCATCAGCCATCTTCAAAGTGCCGTCATAAGGGCTGTATAAGAAATTTTCATTTGTATCAAACAGATAAGGATAGGGAGCACTGGCATCATAAGGCCAGTGCGGCGCACAAAAATGCACCATAAGAAAAAACCTTTCTTTTTGTTTCAGCTTATCTAAAAACCCGCATAATTCATCTCGGAAAAAATGAGGATTGTATGTATGATACACAGCCCTGTTGATGTCGGTAAATCTGAATATCTTATAACCGAGGGGATTATTAAAAAAAACATTTGTAAGACTGAAATCATGAAAATTCCCGAATATAAAATCCTTGACTCCCATTGTGGGATGTCTCAGATAATCAAATCCGTCATCAGGGGTTATGTTGCAGAAACGTGTTTCGTCTGTGAAATAGGCTGTGTAATAATGGTCATTCTCTCCCAAATACTGGGGTACTGTGACCGCATCTTGGGAAATAAACTTTCTTTTTATAAGATTGTATCTCACGCCGGTATGCTTCGGATACTTCCCGGTCAATATTGAATACCAGGAAGGGAAAGTCCGGGCAAGAGGGGTATGACAATTAGAGAACACGACATTCTCTTGCATGAATTTATCCAGATTAGGAGTTGTTTCATATTTATACCCAAAATATTTTGTATGGTCAGGATTGAGAGAATCTATGCCGATAAATATGACATTCGGGCCCTTATTTGATCCCTTCGGATGAGAGAAACCTGTCCATAAATTCTTAGTATGGTAATATGGATTGAGATTGGATATGAGAATGACTCCAACAAGTATAGGCACGATTATTTTCATCTTTTTGCTTCCGAAACGTAAACACAGATAAACAAAAATCAAAAAATAGAAACTAAAAAACACAAAGGATATAACAGTGTGAACCGAATAGGACTTCCCATTCAAAAACACACTCAAAAAACGGGTCACATTTGAGGACGGATAGAGAGTGAAATTAAACAGATACAGAAAGACCACAAACAGAAAATTTATTCCTATGAACAGCAACGCTTTCAAAGGGATTCGTCCTTCCTGTTTCTTTTTTGCCATAGCCTTATAAGCGAGCTTCACGTAAAGATAATTGAGGAAAGCAGCTGACAAATATATCAGAAGCAGCGTGATCACATAGACAACAATGTTGAATTTAATAAGATGAAGGATTTCTTTGATCTTTGTAAAAAAGGTTACAGAGAGTTTCCCCTGTGAGTAATTGGTTATATAAGTAAAAAAATCCGCATATACTTCTACCAGGAAAAGAAGAGTATAAAAAAGCATTGAATAGACCAAAATCTTTTTATCAGAAAGAGCTTTTTTCATTTTAGAGATTTTCCTTTTTCCCATAATTTTTACAATTGAATTAAATTGCTTCAATAGCCATTAGAGGTGAACTTAATGGTTATTTTTTCTCTTTCTTTATAACCCCTTAAGATGAAAAAACGTCCAAATTATTAGAAATAAGGAATAAAATCAATGGAGACAATCAGCAAACTCAACCGCCTCTCCCATAAACAATCACCACTACGGTCACCACCCACAAAAAAACATCAATCAGCAAAGGCCTGTCCTTGATGATCAGGGTCTCGGGACTTCCTCCCTCTGACCTGCGGTGAATGAGATAAAGGTAGCGGAATATTCCATACAAAACAAAGGGGACCGTATAGATCAGTTCATATGTGCCGAATCTGGTCACGGTTTCCTCCGAAATCGTGTAAAGGCAGTAGGCAATAATAGTGGAAGCGGTGACCACTGCGATCATCTGGTCAAGAAGATAAGGGGAATACTCTCCTAAAATGGGCCTGTGGTTTACAGCTTCTTTTCCCAGCAAAACCATCTCATGCCTTCTTTTGCTCAAAGCGAGAAACAATGCCAGGAGCAGTGTGCAGATCAAAAGCCAGTGGGATATATGGACGTTAATGGCGAATCCTCCGGAAATGACCCGGATTATAAAACCAGCCGCTACAATAAAAACATCCAGAATAATGACGTTTTTTAATCCAAATGAATAACTGAACTGCAGGATCACATAAATCAAAAGCGCAATCATAAAATTCTGGTTTAGGAATAAAACGGAAACAATCACGCTTGCGATTAAAAGCAACCCGAACGCCGTCCACGCTTGGGTTCTGTTTATTTCTCCAGAGGCCAGCGGCCTTTTTGATTTAACAGGATGGTGTTTGTCCTCATCCAAATCTCTGATATCATTTAATATATAGAGGGAGCTCGATAAAAGACAAAATGCGGCAAAGGCAATAGCCGACTTGATCAGCAGGGGAACATTAAAAAGATTTTGAGAAAAAATAAGAGGGGCCAATATGAAAAAATTTTTGATCCACTGTTTGGGCCGGGCTGATCCGGCGATTCCTTTTAAATTCAACGGAGCGGCATCCCCATTTGTATTTTATCGACCATTCTATCTCTTTTTTCCCCCAGAACGCGGGTACACCGCTCTTACCACTGAAGAGATGCCTCCTCTGGGATTGAACTCCCCGATCACAACCGCTTTTACAGGACGGCAGGCCCTGGCCACATCATCCAAAATCCGGTTTACGGCATTTTCGTAAAATATGCCGAGATTCCTGTAAGCAAGCATATACATTTTTACGGATTTAAGCTCAAGGCACTTTTTGTCCGGTGTGTATATTATGGTGATTTTTCCAAAATCAGGCAGTCCTGTTTTAGGACAAACAGAGGTGAATTCAGGAATCTCTATTTCTATCTCATAGCCAGAGTACTGATTGGGAAAGGTTTCGATAGCCGGCAGCTTCTCCTTTAATCCGGCTTTGGCTTCTTTTTCTCCGTATTCAGTCATTTCATCAGCCTCGACTTGTTAATAATCCGGGATATCCATACAGAAGTATATAACTGATATGATTTTTTAGTCAAATTAAAATTATTTTCACGACCGGCTTGACAAAAAACGGAACGGGATGTATACTGCTATTGAAAATGATTATCAATACCAATTGTAAAAAAATGAGTGATCCTTATGCCGTCTCATAATTGGAGAAACAGATTCAGAGGCCGTGGTTCCCGGTGGACCGCACCCAGGGAGGCCATTCTCAATCTTTTAATCAGTACATCCAAACATATGAGCGCCAAAGAGATATACCGCTCTCTTCTCAGAATCTACCCCGCCATAGGACTGACCACTGTATACAGAACACTGGATGTTCTCGAACAAATGGGGTATCTCAATAAGATTCCTCTGGGCACAGGTGAAAATAAGTATGAGCTGATCACCGATTCCAGCGAAACACACCACCATCATCTTATCTGTACCCAATGCGGCAGGATCATTGATTACACAGATTTTGAAGAATCAGAGCTCATAAAAAAGGCAGAGCAAACACTTAAAACAAAGCATGGTTTTAAAATAACAGACTATAATTTTGAATTTTACGGCATTTGCAAGCACTGCCAGGAAAGGAGGTGAGAATTATGCCAGCAGGAGATAGATCAGGACCATTAGGACAGGGCCCAAGGACCGGAAGAGCCCTTGGCTACTGCAGCGGTTACGACACTCCCGGTTATATGAAGCCGGGTCCGGGGCTGGGATTCGGACGCGGTTACGGACTTGGACGTGGATTCGGACGCGGATACGGACTTGGACGTGGTTTCGGACGCGGATTCGGACGCGGTTATGGAAGAGGATTAGGATGGGGCTACTACCCTGACCCCGCCTATTACGCACCTTATCCGCCCCAACCGGCCAATGTCACACCTGAAGATGAAATGAAAATGCTTAAAGACCAATCCAAATACTTAAAGGAAGAACTGGAAGAAATCTCAAAAAGAATCGAAGAAATCAAGAAAGAAAAGTGAACGTGTCCTTATCTTACACTATTGATTATCATACCGGGACGGCTGTTCAAACAGGCGTCCCGGTATATTCAAAATGAAAGAAACTCTGCAGATCATTGTAGATAAAATATCTCAAATCCAGTACACTATTATCTCAGACAATTGAGTGAACGAAACAAACTATCAAACAGGAGTGAATCATGAAAGTGGCTATCTCTACGGAAGGAAGTTCCGTATCAGCACATTTTGGAAGGTGCCCTGCTTACACAATCGTTGACATTAAAGGGGGCCAGGTTTTAAAAAGAGAAAAGATAGAGAATCCGGGACACAGCCCGGGATTTTTACCCAACTATCTTTCTGAAATGGGAGTCACCTGCGTCATTGCAGGAGGAATGGGTTCAAGAGCTCAGGATCTATTCCGGCAGAAAAATATCGAACCGATCATAGGGGTTGAAGGCACTATCGACGAAGTCATAGACAAATTTTTGAATAACAAGCTGGAAAAGGGAGAGGATCTCTGCGAACACGGGAAAACCAAATCCGGGCCCGATCCGCAGCATCAGCCGTCAGAAAAATTTGATATTGATGCAAACCAGAGAATATGCTTCACGGCTCAGGGAGGAAGCATTGAAGACGAAATCGATCCGAGATTCGGGAGAGCGGCTTTTTATCTCATCTATGACCCGAAAACAAAAAGCATTGAATCTCTTGAAAATCCGAACATAAACCTCATGCAGGGAGTCGGACCGAGATCCGTCCAGTTTTTATCCGAAAATAAGGTGGATGTTCTTTTCACAGGGCAGATCGGCCCCAATGCCCAAAGAGTACTTCAGGCCTCAAAAATCAAAGTCATCTCCGGTGCCAGCGGCAAGATCAAGGATCTGTTGGATAAATATAGAATCGAGGTGAAATAATGGCAAATCAAGAAGATAAAATGAAAAAAGAAAGAGAAAAGGTCACCAAGAGACTGGAGACCATAAAAAACAGCGTTCTTGTTTTTAGCGGCAAAGGAGGCGTAGGAAAAAGCACTGTTTCTGCCAATCTCGGTCTCGCCTTTGCCAAAAAAGGACTCACGGTAGGACTGCTTGATGTGGATATACACGGACCCAACCTGGCAAAAATGATGGGCGTGGAGAGCAAAAAAATCCAGGCTTCATCTGAGGCTATTATTCCTGTGCCTGTGACTGAGAACCTTTCTCTCATCTCAATGTCTTTTCTGCTTGAAAATCAGGACCTTCCCGTCATATGGCGGGGTCCTATGAAGATGAAAGCGATCCAGCAGTTCATAGGAGATGTGGCGTGGGGCAGCCTGGACTGGCTGATCATAGATTCGCCACCAGGCACAGGAGACGAGCCTCTCTCCATAGCGCAGTTAATCCCAGCCACAGGGGCCATTGTAGTGACTACCCCCCAGGAAGTGTCTTTGATGGACTCCAGAAAAGCCGTGGCGTTTGCCAGAAAATTGAATCTGGAAGTATATGGGATCGTGGAAAACATGAGCGGGCTGATCTGTCCTAAATGCAAACACAAAATAAATCTCTTCAAAGAAGGGGGAGGAGAAAAAGCAGCCAAACAAATGGGAGTTCCTTTTCTCGGCAGCATCCCTATAGAACCTGAAATCGTATCATTAGGAGATGAAGGAAAGTCTTTCCTTGACAAGCATCCCGACTCAGAGGCCAGCAAGTCTTTTATGAAAATCGTGGATAAAATAATAGAATTAAAAAAATCATAATACAAGAGCCATCTGTAAAGGAGATATTATGAAAAAAATCGGTATCATCATCTGCGGACGTTACCAGAGCTGTGGAGGCGGGAAATGCTTCCGGGCTCTCAGAGAAAGGGTCGGGGGATTTTCCATATATCCAAAGGATGAGCCCGTTGAAGTAGTGGGATATTCTTACTGCGGAGGATGCCCCGGCGGAAACGTAGAATATGTTCCGGAAGAGATGATAAAAAACGGAGCTGAAGCCATCCACTTAGCCACAGGCCTGGTCGTTGGTTATCCGCCCTGCCCCAGGATCCGTCATTTCAAAGAGTTTATCGAAAAATACTATGATGTCCCGGTAATCATAGGAACCCATCCGATTCCATTAAAGTATATGAAAGCTCACGAGAAACTCACGTTCTGGGAAAAAACAAACATGAGGGAAATCGCAGGACATTTAATGGAAGAGAACCGAAAAATAATGGAGGACTATAATTAAAGGGGGATAAAATGCAGCAAGGAAATCAAAGACCAGGCGGCGGCCGCGGAGGAAGAGGGGGCCAGGGTTTTGGCCCGGGAGGGCAGTGCGTCTGCCCGTCGTGCGGGACAAAGGTACCCCATAAGAGAGGAACACCCTGCAATCAGATCAAATGCCCTAAATGCGGAACCATGATGACAAGATAATGAACAAAAATTTTAATCTTACTGTTGTTTATGATAACAATCCTTTTGATCCGGCTTTACAAACGGATTGGGGATTTTCATGCTTTATCCGGGGAGCTGAAAAAAATATTCTCTTTGATACAGGCACAAAGGGAAGTATCCTTCTATCCAATATGAATGGGCTTGATATTAAACCGCAGGACGTCGAAATAGTGGTCCTTTCTCATTTCCACAAAGATCACACCGGCGGGCTTTCAGCCCTCCTAAAAGAGAATCCGCATATCACAGTCTATCTTCCGGATTTCTTTCCCTCAACCTTTAAAAATTCTATCACAAAACAAGGCGCCTCTTACGTCAATGTGAAATCCTATCAGAAGATCCTTGCAAATGTGTATTCAACCGGAATTATCTCGGGATGGATCAATGAACAAAGCCTTGTTCTGGATTCACATGAAGGACTTGTGCTCATCACAGGGTGCGCTCATCCGCGAATAGTGAACATTATAGAAACAGTCAAAGATAAAGCCAAAAAAGAGATCTATCTTGTATTCGGAGGATTCCATCTAAGCGGATTCGAAGATCAGGAGATCAAAGAAATTATCCGTTTCTTTAAAAAATCAGGTGTTAAAAAAGTCGGTCCTTCACACTGCTCGGGGAAAGAAGCCAGGGAACTTTTCAGCAAGTTTTACGGGGAAGATTACGTGCCTATAGGTGTGGGGACAAAGATACCAATCTGATGTCTTTCATCACAAGAGTGAAACTGGAGTCATAAAATGAATAAAATTAGGTTAAAATACCTCATAGATGCTCTTTTATTCATATGTATTGTGGGCCTGGCCGGTATAGGATTCCTACAGGGGTTTTTTCTCGAAGAGGGGCCTGTTGCAGACATATCCAAAAAGTATTTTTTGGGGCTTCACACCCATCAGTGGGGACACCTTCACTTCTACATCTCAATCGCCTTTGCCGTGCTCATCATAATTCACTTGATTCTCAGTTGGAACTGGATCAAAGCCACGACAAAAAAAATATTCAAAAAAGGGTGGGGGGCCGCTCTTATCGGAGTGGTGGTCCTTTCTTTAATGCTCCCCTTGATATTATGGCTCTTCTCCACCAAAAACGCAGAAAAATATGCTGAATTCGGAACAAGGTCAGGCAGAGGCCGGAACATTGTTTTTACAGAAAAACAGGTAAAGGGAGAACCTGTCATCCCAAAGAAAATAAGCCAGCCGCTTCAAATAAAAGAGACTGAAGAGCCGCTGGTTCAGCAGCGGGTTTCCAAAAAAGAGCCCGTTCAAAGAGAAGAATCTCTTCCCAAAGCAGAATCCGTTCATAAGGGGAGCCAAGAACATGAGGAAGAACCAAAATTGACCCGAGGACGGCTTGATGAGCATGAAACCGGTATCCTTATAACAGGCCAGACCTCACTTCGAGAGCTTGAAGAGAAAACAGGAATTCCAAAATCAGCCATTCTTAAAGAAATGGGGATACCCGCGAATATCCCTTACAGTGAGACTCTTGGCAGGCTCAAGCGACGATACAACTTCACCATGCAGGAGCTGAGGGATAAAATCGAAATCCTGCTTAAAAAAACCGGCTGACTTTGAGCCGCCAGCTCTTGTTAATCAGGTTGAAGAAAAGAGAAATTTGTACTATAAAATGAAGTCATGAAAAAAAACGAAAACGCAGACGAATTCGCCCGTAAGCTTCAGGAACAGATCATTGACCAGTACAGAAAATACTACAGCGATAAAGTCATAGAACTCTGGGAAAATCCTAAATACATGGATAAGATCTCGGAACCAGACGGATACTCCAAAGTCAAGGGCACGTGCGGTGACTCAATGGAAATCTTCCTAAAAGCAAAGAATGACATCATTACTGAAGCCACTTTTCTTACAGACGGATGCGGGGCCACTATAGCCTGCGGCAGTACGGTTGCTGAAATAGCAAGAGGGAAGCCTTTCACAAAGGTCCTCGGACTGGTCAATGCCAATGAAATCATAAAACGCCTGGATGGTCTGCCGAAAGAACACCTGCACTGCGCAGACCTCGCTTCCGAAGCCATGAGAAGGGCTTTAGCTGATTATCTGTATCATAGGAACAGCCCCTGGAAAAAACATTACAGAAAATGAAAAAATCACATATCTACGGTCCTGTTCCTTCCAGGCGGTTGGGTCTTTCCCTGGGGGTGGATATCATTCCCTTTAAGGTTTGCACCCTTGACTGTATCTACTGCCAGCTTGGTCCTACCACAAAAAAAACAACTGAAATCAAAGATTATTTTTCTAAAAAGGAAATCATATCCCAGATAAAAAAAAGGATAAACACAGCTTCGCGCATAGATTACATAACCTTTTCAGGTTCAGGAGAACCCACTCTAAACTCCAAAATAGGACCTCTTATAAAAGAAATAAAAAAGTTTACAGACATACCGGTGGCTGTGCTGACAAACAGCACCCTGCTTACCAAAAAAAAAGTCAGAGAATCATTGAAAGAAGCAGACCTGGTTGTGCCCTCTCTGGATGCCGCCACCCAGGATGTTTTTGAGAATATAAACCGGCCTCATCCGTCACTGAAAATAAAAAGAATCATTGAGGGGATTAAAAAATTTAGGGAAGAATTTAAAGGAGATCTGCGGCTTGAAATCATTTTAGTAAAAGGAATCAATGATTCTGACTCACATATAAAAGCTCTGAGACAGGCAGTCAATGAAATAAAGCCTGACAAGGTCCAGCTCAACACTGTTATCCGTCCCCCCTCTGAAAAATACGCGCACCCCTTAACCCGGAAAGAAATGGAAAAAATAAAAAATGCCATAGGAAAAAACTGCGAAATCGTGGCTCACTTTAAAAGAAAGGGGCTCACTCCGGAAGAAGAAAATCTCCACAACATCATCCTGGATATGATATGCAGAAGACCAGTCACAGTGGAGGATATTTCCGGCTCTTTGGGGAGGCATAAAAACGAAATCCTTAAATACATTGACATGCTGAAAAGAGAAGGCAAAATAAAAGCAGTCACCTATGAAAATAACGATTATTATGAACCCAAATAAAAAGTCAGATAAAGGGAACAAATGAAGAAAATCAAAGAAATCAAAGACCTCGCCAAAGAAGAACTTCTCGATCTTCTCAAGGATGCTTCTAAAAACTGGCTTGCCCATGACGGCTTGTGGTTTCAGGCTGTAGAAAAGGAGCTGGGAATGGAAACAGCCATTGAGCTTGACCGAAGGGCATGGGAAAAATTCACAGTCATAGAAGCCAGAAGAATCATGAAAAGACTGGATATAAAGCCGGGAGGAGGAATCCCTGCCTTGATCCAGGCACTCAAATTCAGGCTTTACGCTAATATCAATGTGCAGGAAATCACGGAGCAAAGTCCCACTCACTGCATATTCAACATGAACAAATGCCGGGTCCAGGATGCCAGAAAAAGAAGGGGTCTTCCAGATTTTCCGTGCAAACCGGTCGGGATCGTGGAATACAGCGGTTTTGCACAAACCATTGACCCGAGAATCGAAACAGAATGCCTGTACTGCCCTCCGGATACTCACCCGCCCGATATTATGTGTTCCTGGAAATTCACCCTTAAATCATAAAAATCCATGCGTCTATGATATAAATAATCCTATCATAGTTTTTGACATCTATCTCAACCTCTGGTATACAAGTTTATTCATAAAGAGACATCTTGATGAATAAAAAGACATTTGACATCGGGCTTGTCGGCTTTGCCCTGTTCGCGATGTTCTTCGGGGCAGGCAACCTTATTTTTCCTCCTTATATGGGTTTTCTTTCCGGTTCAGCCTGGTCTATGGCACTCATCGGTTTTCTTGTCACGGGAATCGGTATGCCCCTTATGGGGATTATTGCCTCTGCCCACGCAGGAGGAAGCGTGGAACACCTCGCTGGCCGGGTGGGCCCCAGATTTGCGCGCATTCTCAGCATTGTGATCATCCTTGCCATAGGGCCCCTTCTCGCCATACCCCGAACAGCGGCTGTGACATATGAAATGGGGATCCTCCCCAATCTTCCCTGGGTAAGCCGGGCTGTAGGGTCACTTATATTTTTTGCCATTACCTTCTTTTTTGCCCTTAACGAATCCAAAGTAGTAGATAAAATCGGAAAGATTTTAACTCCTTTTCTCCTCATTACCCTGTTGTTCATCATCCTTAAAGGCATCTTTTTTCCCTTAGCAGAACCCTCCCAGGGCAGCCTCTCAAATCCCTTCTCCTCTGGGTTCCGTGAGGGGTATCAGACAATGGATGCCATGGCTTCTATTGTGTTTGCGGAAATCATCATCGCCACCCTTGTCTTCAAAGGCTATAAAAAGATTAAAGACCAGGTCAAAATGGCTTCCCTGGCAGGCCTTATCGCTGCTCTAGGTCTGGGCTTTGTATACGGAGGTCTCATGTACCTTGGAGCCACATCGCGGAGTCTTTTCCCCGCAGGGATCGAGCGCACAGAACTTCTTATCAATATCGCCTATCAAATACTGGGAAATACTGGAAAAATCGCCCTTGGACTGGCTGTTTCCCTGGCCTGCCTGACTACGTCTATCGGGCTTACCGCAACGGTTGCTGATTACTTCAGCTCCATAACCAAAGGCCGGCTAAAATACAAATTTATTTGTGTGGTCACGGTTTTATTCAGTGGAGTCTTTGCCACGGTCGGAGTCAATAAGATTGTTCAGATAGCAGTCCCTTTCCTGGTCATGGTCTATCCTGTTGCCATTATCCTTATTCTTTTTACTATTCTCGGCGGGAAAAAAATCAGCAGAAAAGTCTACTCAGGAGCTGTCATCGGTGCTCTTGCTATAAGCGTTTTCGATGCCCTGACCAATGCAGGCCTTCCCATTGCTTTCGTAAACAATGTCATTTCCTATATTCCCCTGGCAAAAGACGGTATCCCCTGGATCCTTCCTGCCCTTTTAGGAGGACTTATCGGTATGTTTGCTTCCTCTTACAAAAAAACAAAATAAATCTCTTTTTTACAAAGCAGCCTTGCTTCTGGAAAAGCTTTTTATTGCCTCAACAGGCTTTTTTTCGTAAGATTATGGATACAGAGGACAACACAAAAGCACACCCAGGAACAGGGGATGAAAAGCAAAATATTTGATCAAAGCGGGCAAGAATATGACAAATGGTATGAAGAAAATGAATCTGTATATAAAGCTGAGCTTAATGCTGTAAGGGAGCTCATATCTCCCGGGAAAGGGCTTGAAATAGGAGTCGGCACAGGGAGATTTGCCCAGCCTTTTCATGTGGAGTTTGGAATAGACCCCTCCCTAAACATGCTTCGCCTCTCAAAAAAAAGAAACATAAGCGTTGTCCAGGGGAAAGGAGAGGAACTTCCTTTTAAAAAAGAATCTTTCCATTTTATCCTTATTATGGTAACACTATGCTTCGTGGATGATGTTGTTGAAGTTCTTAAGGAATCAATGAGAACATTAAAAAAAAACGGCCTCCTCATAATGGGCTTGATAAACAAGAACAGCCCTCTGGGAAAAGATTACGAAAAATCACGCCAGCAAAGCAAATTCTACAAACACGCCCATTTTTTTTCTCCTGAAAAAATCTTGAAATTGTTAAAAGAAAGCGGTTTTACATTCATTGATTCAAGACAAACTCTTTTCCGTTCTCCAGGAAAAATCAATGATGGAGAAACTCTGAAAAAAGGTTATAATAAAGGAGGATTTGTTGTTCTCAAAGCAAAGAAAGTCTGATATATAAAAACAAATCATAAAGATAAAAAAAACAAAAAAAGGAGAAATGATGTTCACTAATAAAGACTTTCCTAAAGCAAAAGAATACTGGTTTATGGGAAAATTTCATGATTGGTCAGAAGCAATAATACATCCCATGACTCATGCTCTTCACTATGGTAATTCTGTATTTGAAGGCATAAGAGCCTATAAAACGGCAAAGGGGCCGGCTGTTTTTCGACTGAAAGAGCACTTAGAGAGATTCATGCACTCGGCCAGCACCCTGAAAATGAAGTCTCCCTATTCAATAAAAGAAATCACTGAAATCATAAAATCCGTGATAAAGAAAAACAACCTGGAAGCCGCCTATATTCGCCCTCTCTTGTTTTATTCTTACGGAAATCTGGGACTTATCCCAAAAGCCTGCCCTGTAGAGCTTCTGGTCGGAGCATGGGAGTGGGGGGCCTATCTTGGAGAAAACGCTCTAACAGGAGTCAAGGTGTATATTCTCCCATGGAGGCGGGTCCATCACAGCCAGTATGACATGTCAGCGAAACTGGGCGGTATCTATGTTCAGTCAACCATCTGCGGTCTTATAGCAAGAGAAAAAGGATGTGATGAAGCGCTGTTCCTCAACCTTGAAAAAAATGTCGCCGAAGGACCCGGAGAAAATATCTTTATCTATAAAGACGGAATTCTCAAAACAAACGACCGGTCTGAGTCGGTACTCGAAGGCATCACAAGGACAAGCCTACTGGAAATCGCTGAAGATTTAGGGATAAAAACAAGAATCGAACCCATCACAAAACAGGACTTCCTTGAAGCTGATGAAGCTTTTTTCTCCGGTACCGCTGCAGAAATCGCCCCCATCACAAGAGTAAAAGATGCGTCTGATAAAAATGTTCCGGAAAAAGACTCAGTCATCGGAAGCGGGAAACCAGGCGAACTAACAATAAAAATACTCGAAACATATGCAGATTGTGTCAGGGGAAAGATAAAAAAGTACGAAAAATGGCTTACTTATGTATATTAAACCAATCGGAGTCATCCATTCTCCTTTTAAAAAAAAAGAAGATTTCAAACAATCCAAAGAAAAAAGCTTGAATGATTATGAAAAATCAGAAGGGGAGCTTGAGATTTTCAGTGAATTTGAACCGGGCCTCAAAGACATAGACAACTTTTCGCACTTGATCATAATATTTGCTTTTCATAAGTCCCGGCAGAGAAACCTCTTTGCTCATCCTCCTCACGACGGGAAAAAAAGAGGCGTCTTCTCCACAAGAAGCCCTGACAGGCCTAACCCCTTAGGAATGACCGTCGTTAAGTTAATAAAAAGAGAGAAGAACAGGATAAAAGTATCCGGAGTAGATATGATCGAAGGAACCCCGATTCTTGACATCAAGCCATACACTCCAAAAGATCTGAAGGAAAAGGCTTTATTTGGCTGGCTCTCAAAAAAACAGAACAATAAATGCCTGGATTTTGATATATCTTAATGGAGAGAGACAACAAACTTGGAACAATAATCAACCAAGGAGGAAAGGAATGGTAAAAAACATATGCACAGCGTCCATTGTTCTTGCCTTTCTGTCATTCCCTCTGGTTCTATGGAGTTCAGATGTATTCCCATATGATACCAGAATCGAAAAACTTGAAAACGGGCTTACTGTGGTATCGGTTCCCTTGAAAAATCCCCATATCATTTCCTATTACACTATTGTAAGGTCAGGTTCCCGGAACGAAATAGAACCCGGGAAATCAGGATTCGCTCATTTTTTTGAACATATGATGTTCAAAGGGACCAAAAATATCCCCAGAGAAAAATACGATGACTTTCTCACCGAGCTCGGAGCAGGGACAAACGGCTACACTTCTGACGACTACACATGTTATTTTGTTGTGTTTGCCGGCAGAGAGAATCTGGAAAAAGTGGTCAAAACCGAAGCCGACAGGTTTATAAATCTCTACTACAACGAAGAAATGCTTAAAACCGAGGCCCCTGTGATCGAGGGAGAATACTACTCCAGCGTTTCCAATCCGGGCAGGCGCTTGTATGAAACTCTAAGGCATGAGGCCTTCGAAAAACACTCCTATAAGCACACCACTCTGGGTTATCTCGAGGACATCCAGGACATGCCTAACCAATTCGAATACAGCAAACTCTATAAAAAAAGATTCTATGCTCCTGACAACAGCATCATACTCGTGGTGGGAGATTACGACCATGAGCAGCTGATCGAGTACATTAAAAAATATTACGGGGTCTGGGAGCCCTCAAACTATGAGCTCATAACTCCTGTGGAACCCCCGCAGGAAAAAGCAAAGCGCTCTCATTACAAGTGGCCGGGTCAGACAATGCCGAGAATAGCCGTAGCTTTTCACGGTCCTGCCTTCAGCGATGAGAAAATAGACAAGGCAGCCCTTGACCTGCTTGCAGAAATAGGGTTTTCAAGGTCATCTCCTCTGTACCAGCGTCTTGTCATAGAAGAGCAGAAATGTCTTTCTATCTATGCTGATTTCCCTGACAGAAGAGACCCTCCTCTACTTACATTCAATGCTGTGGTAAAACAGGAAGAGGACCTCCCTTATGTGGAGCAAGAAATCTTTACTGAACTGGAATACTACAAAAATGAACCGATCCCTGAAGATAAACTGGAGGAAGTGAAATCCAACATGAAATACTCCCTCGCCCGGCAGCTGGGAACCACAGACGGGACAGCAGGAGTGCTTGCTTTCTATGTCAATCTCACGACCGACCCGAATTCCATAAACAGACTGTTCGACCTCTATCAAAAAACAACACCACAGAACATACAGGAGATGGCTCAAAAATACTTCACAAAGAAAAACAGCACTGTGGTTACATTATCCGGAGGAGAAGAACAATGAAAAAAAGAAACAGATACAAAATCCTGGTATTTGTCTTGGGGCTTATTCTTTTAATATCAGCCTGCGGGAAAAAACCTGCCTCAAACATATCCACAGAGCTTCTTCCTCTCGAAGATAATCCCCTTGTCTGTATCAAATTCATTTTGAACGTAGGTTCTGCGGATGACCCTGCCGGAAAAGAAGGTCTCAGCGCACTGACATTCAGAATGCTTTCAGAGGGCGGAAGTGAAGAGTATACCTATAAAGAAATCTCACAAATATTTTACCCCATTGCCGCATACCTGGACATGCAGATCGACAAAGAAATGACGGTCTTCTCAGGAATCATACACAAAGACAATCTGGAAAAATATTATTCTATAATCAAAAATATGCTTTTGAACCCGGGATTCAGAGAGGAAGATTTCATAAGGATCAAAACAGACCACCTGAACTTCCTTCAGAAGACATTAGTCAATAATATGGACGAACAGTTCGGAAAAGAAATCCTGAATCTAATGATGTATTCGGAACATCCCTACGGGCACAATGAATTGGGAACGGTCAAAAGCGTGAAGAGCCTTACACTGGATGATGTGAAAAATTACTATGAAAACCACTTTGTCCAGGGAAATTTAACCATTGGGATCGCAGGCGGTTACCCAGCTGAATTTTCAAAAAAAGTCCTGTCTGACTTTTCTGCCCTGCCGCCCGGAAAGACCCCGGAACGCACCCTGCCCGAACAGCAGATGCCTGAAGGCCTTCATATTGTCATAGCAGATAAAAACACACCGGCGACAGCTATCTCCATGGGATTCCCGATTTCCATAACCAAATCACATCCTGATTTCTTTGCCCTGTGGATAGCTGCCTCTCATTTTGGCGAACACAGACAGCATCTTTCTCATCTTTTCCAGAAAATAAGGGAGGAAAGAGGGCAGAATTACGGGGACTACGCCTATATTGAGCACTTCATAGAAGGACGCGGAAAATTTCCTGCAACCAACTACTGCAGGCAGCAGCAGTATTTTTCAATCTGGATAAGGCCTTTATCAAACTCCAACCGGCATTTCGTCCTCAGACAGGCGATAAGAGAACTGAAAATACTTATTGAAGAGGGAATCCCGGAAGAGAGATTTGAACTCACTAAAAAATACCTTATCAATTACACAAAACTCTACACCCAGACTCTAGATGAAAGACTTGGGTGGCAGGTCGATTCCAGATACTACGGTTACAAAGACTTTCTTGAAGAAGCTCGGGAAAGAATACCCAAAATCAAAATCGAGGAGGTCAACGCTGCCATCAAGAAGTATCTCAACTACAAAAACCTGTACATAGCCATCATCACTCAGGATGCCGGGTCATTTAAAGAGGATCTGGTGGCCAATACTCCATCCCCCATCACCTATTCCAATCCCAACATGCCTGAAGATATTTTAAGAGAGGATTTGATCATTCAGGAATTTCCATTGGACATAAAACCCGAAAACATCACCACAGTTAAAGCAGAAGATTTTTTTAAAGAAGCCGGAGTTCCATCGGAGGATTCTATGCGCGCTTCATAGATCCGTATAAAGAGCTCAGGTGGAAGACGGAGTGAGGATCTCACGGGCTTTTTCATCAATCAATTCCCATGCCCTTTCCACATCCTGTTTTTCCGTAGTCCTTGAGGCCACACACAGCCGGATCACATACTTTCCTTTGAGCGTGGTGTGCGTCATATGCAGTTTTCCTGTCTGATTTACAGCCTCTAAAAGTCTCCGGTTCATCCTATTCAGTTCCCCTTCACTACTCCCGTCATTCAAACGAAAACAAACCAGGCTTAAAGGCACAGGCGCCATGAGTTCAAAAGAGGGGCTGCCTTCAACTTTATCCTTAAAGGACTGCGCTAACTCTATGTGTTTGCGAACCATTTCTTGAATGCCTTCAATCCCGTAGTACCTGAGGACAAACCACAGCTTTAAAGCACGAAATCTTCTTCCCAGGGCAATCCCCCAGTCCCTGTAATTTTTTACCTGGCTGTCCACCCCTGTTTTCAAGTATTCGGGATGGATCTCAAACGTGCGCACAAGAAGGTCGGGTTCCTTAACAAAATAAGCGGAACAGTCAAAATTAGTCAGCATCCACTTATGAGGATTGAATACGAAGGAATCCGCATATTCTATGCCCTTGAACATCCATCTTTTCTCCGGAAGCACGGATGCGGTGCCCGCGTAAGCCGCATCCACATGAAGCCAGATATTATAACGCTTGCATATTTCCCCGATTTTATCCAGAGGGTCTATGGCAGAAGAGGAAGTCGTCCCAACAGTTGCGACAACACAGCATGGTTTCAATCCTTTATTCATGTCTTCAAATATGGATTTTTCAAGCTCTCCTGGAAGAACGGCATAATCTTTATCTGTGGGGATATGTCTTATATTTTCCTTTCCAAAGCCGGCGATCTTAGCTCCTTTTTCCACACTCGAGTGAGATTCCTCAGAACAATAGATAACAAGTGGTTCTTTAAATCCTTTCACATTGCTCTCGAATCCAGTGGCTTTTTCTCTTGCGGTCAACAAAGCTACCAGCGAAGAAGTGGAGGCTGTATCCTGGATGACCCCTGTCATCCCTTTTGGAAGGGCGAGCATGGACTTCAGCCACTCCATCACCACTTCTTCCAGCTCTGCGGCTGCCGGAGATGTTTCCCATATCATACACTGCGCTCCCATCCCGGCTGTCAGCAGCTCAGCCAGGACCGAAGGGGGACTGTTGTTCGCCGGGAAGTAAGCAAACCAGGAAGGATGCTGCCAATGGGTCATACCGGGAAATATCTTTCTTTTAAAATCATTAAAGATTATATCCAGGGATTCCCCTTTCCCGGGTGCCTCTTTAGGAAGCTTTTGTTTGATTTCTCCCGGACGTACGTCAGGACAAATCCGGTATTCACCGACATTTTCCAAATAATCGGCAACCCAATCAATGAATTCATATCCATGCTTCCGGAATGTTTCCTTATCCATGATTCACTCCTATTGCCTTTAATTTAGTCTATTAACCTGAACTATTCATAAGAAAATGCAAAAAAATCTCTTTTAACCCGAATTTCGTGCAAAATACGCTCATAAACAGAGTATTTCTTTTTTTTTATTTTTTTCCTTGAAATCCATTATTCATCTGTGTTATAATAATATAAATTAGCGAATTAGTTAAAGGGGAAAAAGAAAGATTCAAAAGAAGGTTGTTTTATTTTGTTCTTTATCAATGAGTTATACGGATAAAAAAAACAAAAAAGTCACCCATTCCAATGCGTCGGGTCCGCAAATCCAACCTCAAATAAGGACATGTTTTTTAAAAAATCGCAGTCTATCGTCAATTATCCTTAAAATGGGAAATTTATTTCAAAAAAAACGCAACTTTTATTTAAATTCAGGCGTATATATTAATGAAGATGCTAAAAATAAAAAAAATCCTCTTTTTTACCCCTCCTTTTTTCATGGGATTTCAAATGGATAGACCCTAACCTTTATTCCATCCCCATCAAGCCGCCTGTTTCCATTAAGGAAGCAGGCGGCTTGCCTCTAATCCCCTTATTCCAGCCCCTCTCCGGTAGTAGTCCTCAGAAGGCCTCCGTGTTTCACGTTTTTCGTACTTTGAAGCAGATCCGAAATTTTCTCTATCTCCCGGCTTTTTCCTTTTAATATAATCACTTCAAGGCAGTTGTGAGAATCCAAATGAATATGGGTAGTGCTAACGATGGCCCCTATGTTTTTGTGCTGAATGAGATTCAATCTCTCCGTGACTTCACTTTTTTCATGGTTGTAAACAAGGCTGAGTATGCCGACGATCTCTTTGTCTCCCTCTTTCCAAGCCTCTCTAACCAGGCGGTCTCTTATCAAATCTCTGATAGCCTCTGAACGGTTCCGATAACCGATTCTTTCTAATAAGGCATCGAACTTGACCAGAAGTTCATCTTCAAGTGACACTCCGAATCGGATTATTTTACTCATCATTTTGCTCCCAAGTTTATTCACCGACATAATACATTCAAATCTGATTTAAAGCAAAATAAAGTAAAACGAACTTTTTTCCCACTTGACAAGTAACACGTAAAAAAGCAAAAATGTTTTACACTTTAAATAGCCAAGACTGAGTGCTCTCTATAAATGGATAAGGAGCCAAAGAGAGTGCCTTGAAAATCAGTGATCGAAATAATAACCAGAAAAAGATTTTTCCATGTTCTTACCTGTCTAAACCTGATCCTTCTTGTTTTTCCGCTTTTATATGCAGGCAGCCTGTTTGTTTTCAAATCTGATCCGGAACGTGCAAAAATCCCCTCATCCTCCGAATACAAAAGAATCATCTGTGCCGCTCCAAGTGTGACAGAAATCGTGTTTGCTCTTGGTCTGGGAGACAGGGTGATTGGAATCAGCCATTTTACTGTTTATCCTCCGGAAGCAAAAGAAAAAACCAGCATCGGGGGGCTCATCAATCCCAGTAAAGAACGCATTGCGGCCTTGAGGCCCGACCTGGTCATAACTCAGGGGAAACACGAATCATTGGCTGAACTCTGCAAAAAACTGCATATACCTTTTCTCTCCTTAAAAATAGAGAAGCTCAAAGACATCGAGCGGGCTGTTCTCAAACTTGGTAACTATCTGGGAGCCTCCAATGAAGCCCAAAACCTAAGCCTAAAAATCAAAAGAGAAGTATCCGCTCTTTCCTCTCAAACAGGATCTCTGCCCAAAAAAAGGGTATTTCTCTGCCTCAGCCACACTCCGGGTGACCTGACGGGACTTATGACCACGGGAAAAGGAACCTTTCTTAATGAAATCATTGAAATGGCCGGAGGCATCAATATCTTCTCTGATTTAAAGGACCGCTATCCGAGAATCTCCAAGGAATCCCTCATAATGCGGGAGCCTGATATCATCATTGAAATCTATGCCAAGGGGCTGAATTTAACCCAGCAGCATCTCCTGCGTAAAGACTGGGACCGTCTGGCTGTTCTTCCTGCAGTTCAAAACAGCCGTATTTATTTTCTCATAGATGATTACCTCTTAATCCCCGGAGTGAGAGTGCATCTGATTCTCGAAAAATTCATAAAAACCATACACCCGGAGGTCTCGTTCGAACATGATTGAGCTCCATAACATCGTTCATCGGTTCCCCGGCTCAGAGTGGAAGCTCGATATTCCTGATTTTTCGATTCAAGCCTCAGAAATACTGGGCATCATAGGACCTAACGGATCCGGGAAAAGCACGCTTCTACGGATCACAGCGGGTATTATCAAGCCTTTAGAAGGAACTGTGCGGCTGTCCGGCAAAAAAATAAATAAACTCAAACGCAAAGAAATCGCAAAAAAAATAGGTTATTTACCGCAGGAAACAGGAAGCGAATACGATTACACAGTGGAAGAGCTGGCCCGGATGGGAAGGTATTCTTATACGGGAACATTCGGGGGCCTGGGCCCTTTGGACTTGAAAATAGTCAGGGAGTCTCTCAAATCCACAGACATGGAGAACATGTCAGAAAGAAGACTCTCCCGGCTTTCAGGAGGGGAGAAAAAAAGAGCGTTTCTTGCCTCAGTACTGGCACAAAGCCCTGACATCCTTTTATTGGATGAGCCCACAAGCTCCCTGGATATCCACAGACAGGTTCAGTTTTTTCGCCTTCTCCGGCGCCTCGCTAACCAGGGAATGGGCGTGGCCGTGGTCACCCATGATGTCAATTTTGCTTCTTTGTTCTGCCAAAAACTTGTTTTTCTCGTAAACGGAGGCCTTCTTTCCATGGGAAAACCGGAAAAAGTGATATCAGAGAAAACCATAAAATACGTGTATGGGGAAGATGTGTTTTTAGGCAGACATCCTGAGACAGACAATCCCTATCTTCTTCCAAGGCTTTTTAAAAAAACAAAATGAATAAAAAAACAATCATTATCTATGCTTTGTTGTTTTGTGCTGTAGCGGTAATATCACCCTGGATAGGATCTGAATCCATTTCCCCTGCCGAAGTGTTCAGTGCTGGTACAGCCGCACCAACCCCTGCTAAAGAGATCTTCTGGCTGCAGAGGATCCCGAGGGTGCTTCTGGCGCTTATTGCCGGAGGAGCTCTTGCTTTGACCGGTGCGGCCTTTCAGGTCCTTTTCCGCAATCCTCTGGTCGAGCCGTTCACTCTCGGCATCAGCGGAAGTTCCTCTTTAGGAGCCTTCATCACTATCTTATTCCCATGCCTCTGGCTAAGGTGGGGACCGTTCAGCTCTGTGCAGCTTTTCGCTGCCCTGGGGGCTGGGACAAGCCTTTTGCTTATCTATACTCTATCTAACCGGCCGGAAGGTGTTGACATATACACCCTTCTTCTTGCCGGAGTCACCATAAGCATCATCTGCAGCGGAGCCATCCTTCTGCTGACTTATTTTTCAGATCCTCATTCCCTGGTCATATTCCAGCACTGGATGATGGGAGGGATTGATATTATTGGATACCAGAGCCTTTTTTCTCTAGCACCCCTTCTCCTCCCGGCCATAGTTGTTCTTTTCTATCATTCCAAGGAACTCAACCACATAGCCCTGAATGATGAAATGGCTATGGGACACGGAGTGGATATCAAAACAGTCCGCAGAAACGTATTTATAGGAGGAGGACTTGCAGCTGCTTCTGTTGTCTCTATTGTAGGGCCCATCGGCTTTGTAGGGCTCATCATCCCCCATGCTGTGAGGCGGATCAGCGGGCTGGATCAGCGAACCGTTCTTCCCTGCTCTTTTTTCCTGGGCGGAGCCTCTCTGGCTCTGTGTGATGCAGCGGCACGGACCATCATCGCTCCCACAGAACTTCCAGTCGGAATCATCACCGCAGTGATCGGGGGGCCTCTCTTTATCCGTCTCCTGGTCTCCCGCCGCCTCCATAAACTTTAAAACTTGATCCTGTTTATTCACGAGCCATTCCTGAATTTCACATCAGCTCGCCAGTAAGGTAAAATATGTGTTAACATAAAAAAAATGCCAAGATTCCCGGAAAACCTCAGATACCGCAAATTCAGTCCCTATCTTAAAAACAAGTTTGGCTGCCGGGTCTATAAGATATCTCTGGATGCCGGTCTGAGCTGCCCCAACCGCGACGGTACTCTCAGCACTCAGGGCTGTGTGTTCTGTGATCCCTCCGGGGGTTCAGGTAGAAAACGCGGGAGCAGGCCCGAATCCATATCCAGACAGATCTCCTCCGGCATGCAGGGGCTGAGAAAAAAATACAAAGCGGATAAATTCATAGCCTATTTCCAGACCTTTACAAATACGTACGGTCCCCTGAAAAAGCTGAAAAAGCTCTATAAAGAAGCGGTCCAGCATCCGGATGTGATAGGACTTTCCATAGCCACCCGGCCTGACTGTCTGAACAAAGACATCCTTGATGTGATTGAAAGTTATTCGGAAAATTACTCTACATGGATCGAATTAGGAGTTCAGTCTGTTCATAAAAAAAGCCTTGAATACATGAACAGGGGACACGGCCTATCTGAAACAAAGGATGCTCTTATGTCTCTTCGGAACCGCCGCATCAATGTATGCGCTCATTTTATACTGGGGCTTCCCGGTGAAAGTCTTGAGGACATGGCAGAGACAGCCCGGGTTATCTCAGGATTGGGCATCCAAGCCGCTAAACTCCACATGCTCTATGTTGCCCGAAACTCCCCGCTTGAAAAGGAATACAAAAAGGGAAAGGTCCCTCTGCTTTCAAAAAAACAGTATGTTAAGGCGGCTGTTCATTTTCTGGAGCATCTTTCTCCGGATGTGATCATACAGAGACTTGTGAGCGAAGCCCATACGGATCTTCTTATAGCCCCTGAATGGCTCAAAAATAAGTCAGAGGTCATCAGGGAAATCGAAAAGGAACTGGAAGTCAGTGATACCTGGCAGGGCAAAAAGTATGGGACCCTCCCAAAAAAGAAAGTTTGACAATCCCCTTAATATATGAAAACATGGGTTTTTAGTTATCCTGGTTATTCACGAGTCGAGGTTGCAGCAGATGCAGTGAGATCGGCTTGCCTGACCTGAAAGGTAAAAAATGGCGATTAAAATTGAAGAAAAAATGCTCGTCGCCATTTTTTTATGAATAGTTCAGGATATTTGGTTTTAGGCCCCTAAAGAGGGAAGTCCGTGAAAATCGGACACAGCCCCCGCTACTGTAAGCGGTAATAGGTCCACAAAAAGCCACTGCCCGTAAGGGCGGGAAGGTGTTGGACAGCAGGAACCGCAAGTCAGGATACCTCGCTGGGTCTTAAAAACCCATCTTCGGGTGGAAGTTTGGGTGGTTCTGACCCACCAAAACTTTCCTCCTAGATCACATCACCCGCTTTTTTATGAGCGGAAGGAGGAAAATGAATGATCAGAAAATCTTTTTTTCTATCAATCATCATTCTTATTTTTGTTCTGTGGGTTTTCCCGGATCAAAAATCCCAGGATACCACAGAGAAAGAACAACAGAAACTGGAGTATAAAATAACGGTCACAGCCAACCGCATCGAAAAATCAACCAAAAAAGTCGCTGCCTCAACTACCGTCATAACAGGTGAGGAACTGGAAAAATTCAAACTCAACACCCTCTATGAGGCTCTTCGGGAAATCGCCGGATTGGATACGATCCAGAGCGGTGCATCGGGCCAAACCGCCTCCCTCTTTATCAGAGGGGCCAATTCTTCCCATACAAAAATAATGCTGGACGGAACAGAGCTCAATGACCCTATGGATCCAAACCGCTCCTTTGATTTCAGCCACTTGTTTACAGAAAACATAGACCGGATTGAAATCATCAGAGGCCCCCAGAGCACTTTATACGGCTCTGATGCCATGGCCGGAGTGATCCATATCATAACCAGGCAGGAACAGGGGAAACCCCATTTTCATCTCAGCTCCATGGGCGGAACCTATGATACTTTACAGGGGAAAGGAGAAATTTCAGGAAGTACTGAGAAACTATCCTATTCACTGGGAGCTTCTTATTTCAAAACCAGCGGATTTTCCGCAGCCAGCAGCCGTTATGAAGGAAACACAGAAAAAGACGGATACCAGAACACCACCTTTTCCGGGAAACTGGGATTCCAGCTTAAGGAAAATATGGATCTTCACTTCTCCATGAGAAAAATAGACGCCAAAACAGATATCGACAACAACGGCGGAGATTACGGAGATGACCCCAACAATACCGGTGACTATGACCTCATTTTTCTGAAAGGGGGTTTCCGGGGCCTTTTCATGAAAAACCGCTGGGAGACAAAAATAGATGTCTCCTACGCTGATTCTCTGAGGAAATACATCAATCCCACAGACACACATCACCCTTATTCCTCTTATAAATCAGAATACAAGAGCCACATCTTTAAAATCGACTTCCAAAACAATCTCTTCCTCCATGAATCCAATACCCTGATTTTTGGGCTCGAATTTGATAAAGAATACGGAAGCTCTTTTTATGAATCGCAGAGTTTTTACGGCCCTTATGAAAGTGAGTTTCCTGAAAAAAACGCCTCTAATGTTGGGATTTATGCGCAGGACCAGATGAATCTGGACGACAGCTTTATTGCATCCGTGGGAGCCCGTTACGACAACCACAGCACAACGGGAAACTCTTTGACCTATCAAATAGCCCCTCTTTATATTCTTAATAGCACTGGCACAAAACTCAAAGCTACTTTCGGCACAGGATTCAAAGCACCCTCCCTTTATCAACTTTATGCACCCGCGACTTTTTATGGACCAATTGGAAATACAGAGCTTCAGCCTGAAAAAACCCTGGGATGGGATGCGGGGATCGAACAGGAACTTCTGGGGGGAAGGCTTCTTGTCAAGGCCACCTATTTTACGAACAATTATAAGGATCTTATCGATTATGACTATACCAAAGGCTACATCAACATAGGCAAAGCCTCATCCAAAGGAGCTGAGTTCATATTGAATTCCATTCCTGTAAAAGATATGACTTTTTCAGCTTCCTATACATGGTGTGAGGCTGTTGATGAAAGAACCGAACAAGCCCTTCTTCGAAGGCCTGAACACAAAGCATCCATGAGAATGGGGTATGATGGCCTGAAAAAAACTCATATAACCGTGTCCCTGCTTTATGTGGGAGAAAGAGAAGACAGTTACTTTCAAGACTACCAAACCACACGGGTGACTCTTCCGGAATACACTCTTTGCAATGCATCCGTATCCTATGATTTGTTCAAATATGCCCAGTTCTTCCTGCGGTGGGACAATATTTTTAACACAGATTACGAATACATAAAAGGGTATGCAGCTCCGGGCTTTTCTGTGTATGGAGGAGTGAAACTGGACTTTTGAATTTCCTATTGACTAAGAAGCGGTTTTTCAGTAGCTTATAGTGAAAATAGGAATGATCATCAAAAAAAAAAACCTGACCGTCTTTGCATCGCTCTTTGTTTTTTTTATCCTGACTCTGGGGATACACTTCTGCCATACGGAAAAAACCCCTCAGGAATCAAAGGATTGTCCTGCATGCCATTTCCAAAACTCTATTTTTATGACCGCCAAAATAAATTTCTATCACCAGCCGGAACTAGCCTTAATCGAGATCCTCACATCATGCCAGATCATCTCCTATCATAATCTGATTTATATCAAACCATCCACACGATCACCCCCCAACACTTCCTTGGTTTAAAACTTTAATCTAAGTTTTATAAACTTTATTCAACTCTTTAAGGAGGTGTTGCCCATGATTAAAAGATCTTGTATCCTGTTTCTTTTGAGCGCTGTCTTTATTTCAGGCATTTATGGGAAAGACACGAATGACCAGCCCCTTACTCTAGAACAGTGCGTCAATATTGCGGTGGAACAGAATCCGCTTGTTTTGTCCTCTTACCAGCAGTACCAGGCTTCTCTAGCCAGAGTCAATCAGGCTAAAGCAATCCCTCAACCCTCTATTGACTGGGATTCTGACCTTCAGCCTCATTTTTTTGACTTTAAAAACACAGGGGAATGGTATTTCGGTGTCAGTGAATCCATAGAATTCCCTGGAAAAAGACATTTGAGAGGTAAAATCGCTTCAAAAGAATCAGACCAAATTCATGAGGAAATAGAGCTTTTAAAACTCGATATCACTTTTCAGGTCAAGGAAGCCTTTTATGCCCTTCTCCTGGCACAGAAGACATACCAGTACATCGAGCAGAATGTGGAGCTGTCACATGATTTTCTTGAAAAAACAAAACTCAAATTTGACGCAGGTGATATAGCGAGAGTGGAAGTACTCAGAGCCAGCGTGGAAGCTGCCAAGGCAGCCAATGAACTCAGACGGGCTTCCAATGAAGTCAGATTAGCCAAAGCCCGGCTGAACTATCTCATGGCGAGAAAAAAATACGCTCCTCTTGAAATCAAAGGCGATTTCATAAAAAAGCCTCTTTCACTGGACCTGGAAAGCTTAAAAAATCAGGCTCTCTCTTTCCGGCCTGAAATCAAAAGCATAAAACACGCCTTAGAAGGCCAAAATCTTCAAAAAAAACAAGCGGTAATGAATTATCTGCCGGATTTTGACCTGGGAGTAAACAGGCATAAAGTCCAGGGCGAAGGCCAATGGTGGGACGTTACTTTATCCTTTCCCATCCCTCTTTTCTTCTGGCAGCCGGCCAAAGGCCAGATCGCAGAGGCTCAAGCCAATATCAATTCATTAAACAGTGAATTCGAGCATGCAAAAAACACCATTGCCCTTGAAGTCGAAGAATCATATATGAATGCCGAATTTGCAAGTCATCAGATAAAACTGTTCGAAAAAGAAATATTAACCCAGGCTGAAGAAGCCTATAATATGTTTCTCTTCAGTTATCAGGAAGGAGAAATCGGAGGGATTGAATTGATTGAATCCCGCCGGACTTTGATCCAGGCCAGGACATCATACGCTGATGCTCTCTATAATTACGGAGTGGCGTTAGCATCACTAGAAAAGTCCGTAGGCCAGAGATTAAAAGGAGAAAACCAATGACAAAAAAATATATGCTGTTTTGCCTTGCACTTGTTTTTCTTTTCTTTATAGTGCTTGCTCCAAGCTGTTCCAAAAAAACTGTCGGTTCTAAACAAGCAGAGGCACCGAAGGTCCCCTATAAAGCCGAATCAATGGATTCATCTGTAGGAGAAGGAAGAGGCCTGGGAATAAAAAATACAGGAATCAGAAGGGGATACGGAAGAAAACCAGGGGGAAGAGCCTTAAATAGAGGTGATGGGATAACTCTCACCGAAGAAGAAAGAAATTTCGTTAATATAGAAACCTCTATCGCTCAATTAAGACCCATAAAAACAACACTATTCGCTCCAGGGAAAGTCATCGCTCAACCTCAAAGAAAAGCCATAGTGAGCTATGCATTCTCAGCAAGGGTGGCCCAGATCCATATCCGGCTCGGCGATTGGGTCAATCCCGGAGATAAACTCATAACCCTAGAAAGTGAAGAAGTGGGAAACGCCCGGTCTGAATATTATAAGGCCACGGCAGATTATGAACTGGCAAAGGTGAGTTTTGAAAGAGAAAAAAATCTTTTTGACCGGGGCGTAGGGCCAAAAAAAGAATTCCTCAAAGCCGAATCTGACCTTAAAGTGGCTGAAGCCAATTTGGAAGCGGCTGAAAAGAAGCTGCATGTGCTCGGATTTACAGAGGAACAGGTCAAAAAAATCTCCGAGACGCACCAAATCAAACCCACTATCACCCTCTTTGCACCAATCCGCGGCAAGATCATCGAAAAGAATGTAGTGCTGGGCGCCATGATAGATCAATCAACAGAAATTCTCGTCATACTGGACCCTACAGTTCTCTGTGTAGATGCGGATATCTATGAAAAGAATATCTCTAAAATCAAAATCGGACAGGAAGTTGAAGTGGTGGTCCCTGCTTTTCCGGAGGAAAAATTCTTGGGGACCATCAAGTACATAAGCGATGTCCTGAACGAAGAAACCCGCACCATAACCGTCCGGACAGAAGTCAAAAACAAAGATATGAAGCTTAAAGCCGGAATGCTGGCCAGTATTAAAATCACTATCAACAATCAGGACCTGGCTCTGGCCGTTCCCGCCGAATGCATTTTGGAAGACCAAGGGGAAGAAATTGTTTTTATTAAAAAAGATGAAGAGTTTTTCCTCCAGGTCATTGAAACAGGAGCCAAGGAAAACGGCTATGTGGAAATCATACGAGGATTATCAGAAGGTGATGAAGTAGTGAGTAAAGGAAATTACCAGCTCAAATCGAAGCTCTATGAAGAAATTTTAAAAAAGGGACAAATCCATTAACAATGAATGGAGATAAAAAATGATAGACAGATTCATTAATTTCGCTCTAAAACACAGGCTCCTTACCCTGCTTATTATTTCACTAGTCTCCATTTGGGGTGTTTTTACTTACATAAGGATGCCCAAAGATATCTATCCTGATCTCAATGCTCCCCTGGTCACTATCATAACTGAAAATGAGGGCATGGCTGCTGAAGATGTGGAAAGACTGATCACGTTTCCTCTGGAAAGCCTGCTCAACGGAGCCCCTCAAGTGACCCGTGTGCGGTCAGAATCAGCCACAGGCGATTCTGTTATCACCGTGGAATTTGACTGGGGGACAGATATCTATCTCGCCCGTCAGATCGTCTCCAGCAAACTGGAACTTATTGCCGGACGCCTCCCCATCGGCACCTCTCATCCTATCCTGGGCCCGGTCTCATCAAGGATGGGGGAGATCTTTGAATTCGCTGTTGTGGGCGAAGACACGGATCCCATGGAACTCCGTTCCATAGCTGACTGGACGGTCCGCTACAGACTTCAAGGAGTGGAAGGAGTCTCATTTGTCATCAACCTAGGCGGCTTCGTCAAGCAATTCCAGGTATTTCTGAATCCGGAAATGCTCAGGCACTACAACATCACCATCAAAGAAATCAAAGAGGCCATAGAAAACAGCAACCGGAATTTTTCAGGCGGCATCATAAGGAAAAAAAGTCAGGAATCCCTTATAAAAGGAATCGGCCGTATTGAAACCATCGAACATATAGAAAACACGGTCATCACATCCAGAAATAATGTCCCCATATATGTCCGGGATGTGGCAGATGTCAGAATCGGCCGAAAATTCAGAAGAGAATCAGGAAGTCACAACGCCCAGGAATCCGTGTATGTCACGGTTGAAAAACAGTACGGCGGGGATACGTTAAGCACCATCAGAAACATCAAAGAAGCGCTTTCTGAAATAGCCAGAGACCTTCCTGAAAAAATCCATATCAAAGCCTTCTATGACCAGTCCAAGCTTATTATAAAGTCCATCCGCCACGTCGAGATCACCATGCTGGAAGGAGCCATCCTCATTGTCCTGGTTATGCTGATTTTTATGTGGAACATAAGAAGCTCTCTGATCGCATCGCTGACTATTCCTTTCTCCATACTGATTGCGCTGGTCTTTATGGGTATTTTCGATATCAATCTGACCGTCATGTCTATAGGAGGTCTAGCTATTGGCATTGGTAAAGTATCTAACGGCTCTATCCTTATGGTAGAAAACATATACCGCGTACTTCGAGAAAAGAAAGGCCAGGCCTCCACCATACAGCTCACTTCTGAGGCAGCGCATGATGTAGGGAAATATCTTTTCTCGGCCAACATCATTATCATACTCGTGTTTCTCCCTCTCCTTACCCTAAAAGGAATTGAAGGGGCTATGTTCAAGCCCACGGCCTTTGCTGTGGCTGCCGCTCTGTTTGGGTCTCTTCTGTTAAACTTAACCTTAAAACCCATCCTGGCTACTTATCTGCTTACGGAAAAACACATCAAAGAAAGAAAAAATCCTGTGACAGATTTCCTGGCTCCCAAATATAATGCTATACTCAAAGGTGCTTTAAAACACAAAAAAATAATCCTCACTATTTTCATTACACTCATTGTCACAGCCGCTGTTTCCTTTAATTTCCTGGGTAAAGAATTTGTTCCGCCTCTTGATGAAGGGGCTATCATGGCTTCAACGGTCATGCTCCCCGAGACCTCGCTGTATGAGTCCGTTCGAATAGGCACAGAGGTCGAAAAAATCTTTCTTTCCTTTCCTGAAGTCATTTCCGTATCCAGGACAACAGGAACGGCTGAAGGCTCGGAACACCTTCATCCCGTGAACCACAGCCATTACAACATCGAGCTTGTACCCAGAGAAAAAAGAAAAAGGGGATTTGAAGAGCTGACCCAGGCCATGAGGGAAGAATTGGATAAAATCCCCGGGCTGGCTTATATATTCGAACAGCCTATTCAGAACAAACTGGCTGAGATGCTGACCGGGACCGAAGGAGAGCTGTCCATCAAACTCTTCGGAAGCGACCTGGACATTTTGAATGAAAAAATCGAAGAAATCAGGAATGTGGTCGCGGATATAAAGGGAGTCGCAGACCTGCAGATCGAACAGACCACGGGTATCCCTCAGGTTGTTATCAGAGCTGATAGAGAAAAACTGGCCCGTTACGGGATTCCCGTAGGAGACGTAGCTGACCTGGTTGAGACAGCCTTAAACGGAATAGAGGCGACAGACATATATGAAAAGGACAGAATCACTTCTTTATTGATCAGGCTGCCTGAAAAATACCGAAACAATGAAGATGCTATTAAAAACCTACTTATTGATGCGCCCAATGGAGAACAAATACCTCTGTCTCAGCTTGCTGAAATCAGTAAAGACGAGGGACCTCAAACCATATTCCGCGAGAACCTCATGAGACGCAAGATCGTCCTCTGCAACCTCACTAGACGGGATATCGGAAGTTTTGTGGAGGAAGCCAAACAAAGAATATCAGACCAAGTCATTCTCCCTGCCGGATATCATATCACGTTCGGCGGTCAGTTTGAAAGTCAGCAAAGGGCTCTAGGCCATCTCGCCACTCTGCTGCTGGTAGTGATCCTGATCATCTTTGTTATTCTTTTCTCTTCCTTTAATTCCCTCTGGCAGGCCTTTCTGATCATCCTGAACATCCCAACAACCCTTGTGGGAGGGATACTGGCGCTTCTCATAGCCGGAGAGACTCTGAATGTCTCATCCACTATCGGACTGATCGCTTTGTTCGGGATCTGCGCGCAAAATGATATCATCCTGGTTGCCAAAATAAACGACTTCATAAAACAAGGGCTTCCCTTAAAAGAAGCTGTGATAAAAGGAGCCATGACCAAATTCCGTCCCATTATTATGACGGACTTGGTCATGATCGTAGCCCTTCTTCCTATGGTTCTGAGTAGGTCCACGGGTTCAGAACTTCATAGACCCCTGGCCGTAGTTTATGTGGGCGGATTCTTTTTTGCCATTGTCCTGAGGCTGATAGTCGTTCCTGTGCTTTATGAAACTCTCGGTTCGTTCAGTATGAAAAGAAAAGCAGCTCATCATTGATGAATGCCATAAAGCCTGATGAAAGGATCATTGGTTTTTATTTAGGAACGATCCGGCCTCTTTAGAAAATCATATGCCAGCCCTGTCATGAGCGCCGTTCCATGACAGAGGGCTCTTTCATCTATGTCGAATTTTGGATGATGATGCGAGTATTCCTGCCCGTCTCCGGCCCCGAGAAAAAGAAAGGCACCAGGAATCTTTTGCAAATAATAGGTAAAATCCTCTCCTCCCATAACCGGAGAGATGTCTTTTATATTATCCTTCCCTAAAATCTTCCCCACTGTTTCCAGTACGAGATCCACCATCTCATCATGATTTACAAGAGGGGGATAACCTTTTTTATACCGGAAATCAGCAAAAGCCCCGAAAGCCCGGCTAGTGCCTTTTGCGATCTCATAAATCCTCTTCTGTGCATTCTGCTGTACTTCAGGCTCAAATGTCCGGACCGTTCCCGTAAGTTCGACCTCCTGAGGAATGATATTATAAACCGTTCCTCCCTTGATGGTCCCAAAGGACACTACCAGGGGCTTTAAAGGGTCTGTGTTCCGGCTCACCACGCTTTGTAAATTCACAACCATCTGGGAGGCCACAAAAATAGGATCCACAGTTATATGAGGCGTAGAGCCGTGTCCTGCTTTTCCTTTGACCTTGATATCAAAGTTATCAGCTTGAGCCATCATAGGTCCTTTTAAAATTCCCACACTGCCTGTGGGAAGAGGCTGCCAGAGATGAAGCCCGAATATGGCATCCACTCCATCCAGAGCTCCCTCCTCTACCATTTTTTTGGCGCCCCCTGGAGGAATCTCTTCAGCAGGCTGAAACAAAAACACCACTTTCCCGGAAAACCGATCTCTCTTTTTGGCCAGAACGCTGGCCGCACCCATAAGTATCGCCATGTGGCCGTCATGCCCGCACACATGAGCTACACCTGAGTTTTTAGAAATGTATTCCTTGTCTCCTTCTTCCTGGATGGGAAGCGCATCTATGTCTGAGCGAAGAGCCACTACTTTCTCTCCCGGTTTTCCTTCGAGCTCCGCTCTCAGACCGGTTCGCGCCATTTTCTTAACCGGGAGCCCCAGCTCCTCTAAAAATTCATGAATTTTGCGAGAAGTTCTCTCTTCCTTAAAAGCTGTTTCCGGATGGCGATGAAAATCCCTCCTCCATTCCCTAAGACGGCTCTCTATCTTTTTTGCCTCGTTTTTTATTTCTTCATATACGTCTTCCATGACATTCTCCTTTAATGATTCTTTCTCTCATTGTCTTCCTGTCTGTGCATAAAATCAAGAAAAAACGGGAGATGATTTTATCCTTGTTGTTCCTTATTTATTCCCACTTACTCTATTTTGGGACCTGCTGTCATATTTTTATTAACCTGGATTATTAACGAGTCGAGGTTGCAGCAGATGCGAGGCGCAGGGTATGAAGCTGTGGTCCTTCACCGCAAATACCCTGCAACAATGCAGATGCTGTAAGATCGGCTTGCCTGAAAGGTAAAATATGGCTGCATAAAGTAAAATTATTACATGCACTAACGTAAGAAGTATGTTCTTAATGAATTGAGAATGATAATAGAGCCGATCATGGTAAATGTGTTGGAAAAGCAACCATATTTTATGAATGACCAGGATCACCCACGGACGGGGGGAGTTACGCAAGCGCCGAGAAAAATGTGCAGAGATGGGTTCTTGATAAAATCTTGTATATCGCTTAAACAAAATGAATAATATAAATAAACATCGCTATTTTTTTATGAATAGGTCAGGTTATAATATTATCTTATTATATATCGGGCAATTTAAGGATGTTTGGAGCTTTCCGTATTCATGAATATGAGTCAAAACGCAAAAAAGGAATGGACTGATGAAAAAGACAGCAATCTTCATCTTTATTCTTTCTCTCTTTTTACTGCACGGAATTATCTGCGCTCAAGAAGATGAAGATAAGCCTGTCTCAGCAGGCTCGCTTTTAAACCTCAGCGGACATGTCCACACTATGTATTCTTCAGGGGAAGACAGTATAGATGGTTTCCGTATCCGCCGGGCCCGGTTAAAACTCAAGGGGGAGATTCTCAAAAACCTTCACTATAACCTTCAGATCGATGCCGTAAAAAGTCCCTGTCTTCTCGATGCAAGCATGGAATTTTCTTTCTCCCCTCTGGCAAATCTCGTCCTCGGTCAGTTCAAAGTGCCTTTCAGTCTGGAAAACCTCACATCAAGCTCTGCTCTTGACACCATCAACCGCTCCCAGACCGTGGACAAACTCTGTCCGGGCAGAGATATCAGAGCATCCGGGCGAGACATAGGATTGGCTGTAAACGGACAGTTCAAAAATCTGGAATACACTCTCGGAATATTCAACGGCTCCGGCATAAACCAGCAGGATAACAATGAAAACAAAGACATCTCAGCAAGGATGGTTTTCTCTCCTTTTGAATCCTTGTCTCTGGGCATCTCCCATTACAACGGAAGATACAGCCCGGAAGAAGGTGCTGAAAGCGTCCTTAAAAAAAGAACAGGGCTGGAAACATCCGCTGTAAAAGGAGGATTTTCCTTAAAAAGCGAGATTATTTTCGCCAGAGACGCTGATGTCAACAAGGTCGGATGGTATTTTCAAGGCGGATTCCTTCCATCCAAGCATGTTCAAGCGGTCATAAGATATGATTCTTTTGACAGGGATACGGCTGCAGAAGGAGACAGGATCAGTGTCCTGACTTTTGGTCTGAACTATTTCTTCTCAAAAAAAACAAAGCTGCAGGTCAATTACGAATTTCATGGTGAAGAGGAAAACAAAATATCCAATGACGTCCTTCTGGCCCTGTTTCAGATCGGTTTTTAGCTGTATGCTTTTTTGAACCAATCTATCGGATCTTCGAAATGATTTTTTTTATCAGCGGGCGCTGCCTTCTCCGAGGCTGCCTAACATGTGTACTGAAACTGCCTGGAGGTCAAGAAAACGAATAATTATGGAGTTTACTGTATTCATTGACAGAGTGAGCTCCGTTCCTATATCATTCTTGATATAAGTGCATAAAGCTGGATGTTTAGTCAAAATATACCAGAGTCATAAAAAGGCTTTTATATTAGTTTTTTAAATCTCTTTAGGTATTTTTTGTGGCTTAATACCAGCCTGTTGGACAATTAACAAATATGCCTTATTTGTTTATTAACCTGACCTATTCATAAAAAAATGGCGATAAGCATTTTTTTGTTTTGATATCAAGGATATGCATACTTTTTAAAAAAATGACAACTGAAATATTTTTATTTGTTTTTACTTTCATTTTAATCGCCATTTTTTTACCATATAGGCAAGCCGATCTTACTGCATCTGCTTTGTTACAGGGTACTCGCG
>JAGGYH010000116.1 GCA_021162615.1 Candidatus Aminicenantota bacterium | reverse complement strand
AGCAATTATAACATATCAACAATAGCAAATTCAGAAAACTATGAGCCAGGTGCAGGCGTGATTTATGTTGTTCCTTCTTCAACAACATCTGGAGGATTATTTGTTCCTACTGCTGGCACAGATGAAGTTACAAAAGGAGCAACTATTTATATAAAAGATTCTCTTATAACAGATACATTAAGAGGTGTAGTTCTACATGAAATAGGGCATACTATTTACGGACCTGCAAAAGGATTTGATTCTGTGATGGGACATATTGGAATAACATATTACACTGCTCTTGACATAAAAGGCACAAAACTTATTTATGAAAACACATATCATGTTGAGGATTGGGAAAACAGCAACACTCCTGTTGAGCATTTGAAATATATTCTTGGAAAGAGTTTTGATGTTTGGGGATGGTGATTTTTGAGTTTCTTCTAATGCCTTATAGAAAAATAAGGACCTTGAGAAGAGATTGTATTATGGCAAGCTGGAGGTGCTTTTCTCTGATGGAGGCCCTGGAATCGAGTCCCATCTTCTGGCCGAAGGGATGCAGCAGCAGAGATGTGTTCGGCATGGAAAAAGAGATTGTGGTAGAGCTGGTCGAGGATATCAAACAGGGCTTTGATAATTTGATAAAAGCTCTTGATCCACAGAAATACCCGAAGGCTAGAACCTACATCGAGAATTTTGCGAGCAATGCCCTTCTGGTTTTCGATTACTGGCTTGAGGGAAAAGGCTGGATCCCTCTGACCACCAATGCGATTGAGAGTGCCTTCAGCCGGATAGCCAACAGAGTCAAACACGTAGGAAGGCGGTGGAGTGATGAAGGGCTTTTGAACTGGCTGATGATCGCTTTTCGGAAGATCTATAAGCCGGCTCTCTGGGATGAACTTTGGAGAAAATACCTTACTTAAAAAACCCTAATGTTTTTCAATAAAGGAACTTATCCTCACCCATTTCCTTAATCATTTCATCGATTTCTTTAAGAAGCAAATCTCTTCTCTTTAGAACTGCCTCGATCTCTCCATCAGTGAGATAAGGGCCCACCGCCTCTTTTATGACTTTAAAGTTGAGAGACTTTATTCTTTCTATGAATTCCCTTGGGAGTTGGCGGATCAGTTTTTTTTCCTTTATTCCCTCTTTTCCGTATAACAGATTTCGTATGTATTTTCGTTTGGACCTGAAGCTGCGGGAATGATCTATAAGGAGGGTCCTCCAGTCCTTGGTATACCTTATGTTTTGCTGCGTACGGTCTTCATTAGCTATAAGGCAGTCAAAAGCCCTGGCAAGGTATTTGCTTCTGTTCCAGGATAAGATATGATTTGCAGGAATGTCTATCCCCTTTTCCATTCTCTCCAAATCACTCATCTCGCTTGTGATCCACAGCTGAAGCGAACCTTTTTTCCCATTAAACTCTCTTCCCACAGTCGGAGGTATCATATTCAATCCCAATAATTTATCAATCTCATAAGCGGCGATCTCATACTGCCATCCTTCAAGAAATCCCTTTTGCACGCCAGAAGGATTCTTCCAGCATCCGGAGTTTTCCACTCCGTCTTCTTTTAAATACAGCCTGTAGGGCTTTGTCACTCCTTCTCCAATGTCTTCATACTTAACGATCTCTGCTGTTTTAAGAAACTCTTCCCATTCCGCACGATGGGCGATCTCTTCAGGTGTGAATTGGGAAAACAACCCAGGACTGCTTCCTAAAAGAATTATTATCAGGAAGTAAGCGAAAAATTTTTTATTCATGGCATCCCCTCTATTATCCTGAACTATTCATAGCCGCGTTTTTCCCTTTTTTAAATCAACCTGGATTATTCACAATCACTTCCGATTGATGTAATTATAGCGAAAATATATTTTTGAATCAAAGAAACGTTATTCATATTATTCAAGGCACACATGAATAAGTATCAAAAGACAGAATGCGGTCTTTATGTAATTCTTTATCATCATAAATTAAGACACTCGAAAAGTGAGAAAAGTTGGCTTTTTATACGATTTTTTCTTTCTATTGAGAGAGTATATCCAGGGGTTCTTTTGTATCCGGATTCCGCACAGCTTCCCAGGCTGCTTTTTTACCTGATCCGCCCATTTCCGCTTCACCCCTCATGGCATCCTCTTTGACTTTTCCATTGAAAAACCAGACGAGTCTGGGAGACTCTAACTTAAAAATGAACTTATCTCCCTTAAGCTGCTCCTCTAAGACTTTCCAGCCCTCTTCTTCAGTCATGACACTACCTTGAACAAACTGGAAGACCTGATCAAATTTTATTGTAACTTCCAGAGGAGGTTCATCGATCTTAAATGCCCATTCGCCGGTAACATTTGCCGGTACCATCCAGTAATAAACCGTATGGGCTTCATCTTCAATAAATACCATGGCGTCTTTATCCGGAACCCATTCGTTCATATTGAAGTCATGAGAGACGATTCTGGTTCCCGGTTTCACAGAAGTCAATATCTTCGGGCGGAGCCTGAGATTTACAGAAGGAAGAAGATACATAGTGATAACCGTGGCATCAGTCAAATCAGTTTCAAATATGTCCTGTTCACAAAACTCTACGAGATGATCCACCCCGGCTATGTGGGCGTTCCGGACGCTTTCGCGAATGCGCTCTGGATTCAAATCTACTCCATATGCCTTGATTCCATATTGAACCGCAGCGTTTATGGGAATCCGGCCGTCCCCGCATCCCAGGTCTAAGAGGACATCCCCCTCTTTAATCTCAGCCAGTCTGAACATCTCCTTCACAACCCGAACAGGCGTTGGAACATAGGGAACATCTAATGCGTCTTCATTGAACGGAGCCGGCTTTTCTCTGCAGCTCTGTGATATAAGAACCAAAAGAAAAACCAAAAAAACTATTCTCAAAATATACGTTTTTTTCATTTGGAAACCGCCTTAAGCTGGATTATTAAGAGGGCTGAAAAGAAACTTTCCTTCAGTCTTGGATATGGTTCCAAAAAAATGTTCCGGGTCATGATTAAAAGCTATGATCCAGCGATTCCTTACAGCCTTCTGCAAAAATTTTTCTTTGTTTTCCAGCGTTTTCACCGGATAGAGGTCATAACTCATCACATACGGCAGATGAATGTGAGAAGAAGCAGGGATCAAATCTCCCATAAAAAAAAGAACTTTTCCCTGTGATTCCACTTTCACACACTGATGGGATGAAGTGTGCCCTTCGGCAAGCACCACTTTGACCCCTTCTGTGACTTCGCTGTCTCCGTCAACCAGTTTCAATTGGCCGTGTTCTTTAAGAGGAAGAAAATTATTTATATCATAACTGGGCCGGTCCCTGGAACCCGGATCCAGTGCGTCCTCCCACTCGCCCTTTTGTATAATATATTCGGCATTAGGAAATGTCGGAACAAATCTTCCCTGCTCGTTCTTGTATGTATTGCCTCCGCAGTGGTCAAAGTGGAGATGTGTGTTTATCACATAATTGATATCGCCTGCAGAATATCCTTTTTGCCGAAGCTCTCCTAAAAGCCCTGGTTTTCTTTCTATAGAATAATGCCGGGCAAATTTTTCCTTGAGATTCTCACCAATCCCGGTTTCCACGAGAACGAGTTTTTCTTGAGTATCGATCAACAGGGAATTAAGGCTCATTTTGATTCTGTTTAAGGAATCAGGCATGTACATTTTTTCCCATAAAACTTTTGGGACTACTCCGAACATGGCTCCCCCGTCTAAATAAAAGAATCCATCTCTAAGGCCGTAAACAGTAAAATCCCCTAATGTAAGTTTATTTAAAGTCATTTAGACCCGGCCTATTCAGGACAAAAGAAAATCCAGATCAAGCATTAAGTCGTCTTTGTTGTATTGAGCCAATTCAACTTCTCCTGTATCCATACGGATGGCATCCTCAGGACAGGCTTCCACGCAAAAACCGCAAAAACAGCAGCGGGAAATATCAATCAAAAAAGTGGAGGGATATTTCTGTATCTCAGGATCAGGGTCTTCAGCTGCTTCAATATAGATACACTCGGACGGGCACACTGTCTGGCAGAGCATACAGGCGACACATCTCGGTTTTCCATTCTCCCTTTTCATGAGACGGTGAAGGCTGCGGTGCCTTTCAGCGATCTCGCTTTTTTGCTCAGGATACTGAATAGTAAAAGCGCCCTTCCTCTTTGTCTTGATTCCAAACAGATTCAGTGTATGGAAAAACAAATTGACGATAAAGTGACGCGCTGTGATAACACTCCCTCTTATGATCTCAAAGAAATATCCAAATAATCTAAACATTTTTATAAACTCATCAATACAGCTGTAGCTGCAATATTAAAAAGACTTAAAGGTATCAAAAATTTCCATCCGAAATCCATGAGCTGATCATATCTGAAGCGGGGGTAAGTCCACCGGATCAGTATCTGAAGCCAGCAGAAAAAGAACACTTTCAGGTTGAACATGATAACCTGAAACAACACAACTATCCCGTGAGGAAGCAGCCAATCCCCTCCCCAGGGAAAATGGAACCCATCCGCATACAACCAGGGAACATGGTATCCGCCGAAAAACAGGGTGGTCAGGAGGCAGGCAATGATAAGCACCTTCATAAAATCAGTGAACATGTAAAGTCCGTATTTCAACCCGCCGTATTCGGTAAAAAATCCCACTATTTCCGACTCTCCTTCCGGAAGGTCAAAAGGTACTCTTTCTGACTCTGCCATGGCTGCCATTAAAAAGATAATGAGCCCGAGAGGCTGGAGAAAAACGCCCCACTTTGGAAGCCATCCAAACAAAAGCTCGCTCTGAAATCCCACTATCTCGGAAAATTTAAGCGAGGGAAAGACCATTATGATCCCAATAAGGGATAATCCCAGAGCTACTTCATAGGAAATAAGCTGGGCTGATCCTCTCAGCCCTCCCAGCAGAGTCCATCTGTTGTTGGAAACCCAGCCGCTGAGGATCACTCCGTATATGCTCAAAGCGAGGAGAGCCAGAACAAAAAGAATACCCACGTTCAGGTCAATCACCTGCAGTCTGAACTCCTTTCCACCGATCATTAAGTGGCTTCCGAAAGGAATGGTCGAAATGGTCACAGCCACAAAAAAGAAAGACAGAAAAGGAGCCAGATTGTGAAGAAATCTTTTTGAAAAAGCCGGGGTGAAATCTTCCTTTGTCATCATCTTTATGGCATCAGCAAGGGGCTGGAAAAGACCGAGAATGCGGAATCCAAAAAAATTGGCCCTGTTGGCTCCCACCCTATCCTGCATCACAGCGCTTTCTTTTCTCTCCGCCCAAGTCAGATAAAGGGAAAGCAGAAGAAACCACACAATGGCACATAGAAATTTTATCAATGCTTCTATCACTTTATTACCTGAAAAATTCTATTTTATCCTTCATTTTTTTGTACACATCATAAGGGAATTTCATTCCCAAATATGAGTTAAAATCAACCTCGATCTCTTTTCCCAGGGAAACAAGCCATTCCCATTCTGCCCGGGCTTCTCCAGGGGGAGAGAGAACCGCATCAAAATGCTGGACCTTTCCATCGATATTTGTGAAGGAACCTCCTTTCTCAGCCGATACAAGAGTGGGGATTACCAAGTCAAAGGCATCATTCCACTTCCTCTTAAAAGGAGTAAAGAGTATCTTTGTTCTGACTTTACTCAATTCGGGCAAAAGCTCGGTGATGGACCCAAGTCCAAACGGAGAAGACCAAAAAACGATCAAAAGTTCTGTTTCGTCAAACAATTTTTGTTTCTCTATTTGATTGATCTCGAATCCGATTTCTTCAGCTCCTTTTTTATTGGGAGTGCGGTCTGCTGTTAAGAGAAGATCGTCTTTTTCTCCTGTGTCTAGTTCTGTGAAAAAGACTTTTTCTAATTCCAAATCAAGGGTGAAAATTTTTCGAGCAAGGAAAAGCTCTTCGTTCGTGAGCCATGTATTGAGGACGACACCCATTCTCTGTAATTTGTTTCTGTATATCAATTTTTTTATTTTTTCTCCCAGAAAAGCCTCCGCTTCCCCTCTCTCCGCTGGCCGATTTTTCTGTTTAAGGATGATATTCTCAGCTCTATCCTTATCCATATACGAATATCCATAGCGCCCGATATCACAAATCCAGTATCCTTTTTCCTTTTGGCTTTGATCCCTTGATGTGACTCTGGACGATATCCTGTAGACTCTTTTGGGGACTTTAAAACGGGCAAATCCTGGATGATACTCAATAAAGATCTGGCATCCTCTGGAACAGAGAGGACAAACAGAAGCTCCTTTTTTTAAAAACCAGTTTCTGGTTTTGAATCTGAAATCCTTATCCGTGATAGCCCCTACCGGGCACAGTTCCACAAGATTTCCGGCATAATTGTTATCAATATATTGATCGCCGAATATGCCGATTTCAGAGCGGACTCCCCGTTCAAAGACACCCAGTTCCCCTGTTTTTGTGATGTCTCTCAAGAAACGCACACACCGGGTGCAGAGAACACACCTCTCTCTGTCCAGGATCAATCCTTTCCCTATATCAACCTTCTTATCCTTTCTCTCCTTTTCCTCCAAAAAATCGCTTTCAAATAATCCGTATTGTTCATAATAATCCTGGAGCGTGCATTCCCCTGCTTTATCACATATAGGGCAGTCCATGGGATGTTCAGCTAAAATAAATTCAAGAACACCTTTCCTCGCATCTCTGACATTTTCTGTTTCTGTGTAGACCTTCATTCCCTCTCTGACCTGAGTCGAACAAGCCAATTCAAGACAGGGATGCCCTTCGATCTCCACAAGACACATACGGCAGCTTCCTTCCGGAGGAAAAGCATCATGAAAGCAGATGTGGGGAATGTGAATCCCGGCTTTTTCAGCCGCTTTAAGTACAGTGGTCCCTTCCTTGACTTTGATCGCACTGTCATTAATGAATATCTCTACCATTTCTTCCTCACGGGCCTCCCATTTTATCCTTTAATAAAGGATTCGAGCTCCTTTCTGAACTTTTTTACAATAGAGAGAATAGGCATAGCTGCCGCATCTCCCAGCGGGCAGAGGGTTCTTCCCAGTATGTTGGATGCCAGCTTTTCTATTTTATCCAAATCCTCTTTTTTCCCTTCCCCTCTATAGATCCTTTTAACTATTTTATTGATCCACGAATTGCCTATCCGGCACGGCGTGCACTGGCCGCAGGACTCATGAGAGTAGAACTGAGTGACTTTTCTCAGCACATCAATGATAGGGACATCTTCGTCTAACACGATCACAGCTCCTGAGCCCAGCATGGAATCTGCTTTCATAAGCGATGCACAATCCATGGAAATATCGATTTCATCCGGCTTCAGTATGGGAGAAGACATGCCGCCCGGAATCACTGCTTTAAGCTTTTTGCCTGACTTGATTCCTCCGGCATACGTGTAGACCAGTTCTTTCAAAGAAGTCCCTACAGGAAGCTCATAAACACCTGGTTTTTTGACTTTCCCGCTGACTCCGAAAAGCCTGGTCCCTCCGTCCTCAGAAAGCCCCTGTTTGACAAACCAGTCAGCCCCTTTTTCCATGATACAGGGAACATTGGACAGGGTCTCCACATTATTGATCACTGTCGGATTCTGAAAAAGGCCCACAGCAGCGGGAAAAGGAGGTTTCAAGCGGGGGTTTCCCCGTTTTCCCTCCAGAGACTCTAAAAGCGCGGTTTCCTCCCCGCAGATATAGGCCCCGGCTCCCCTGTGAACAGTAACATTGAGGTCAAATCCGGTCTTTAAAATGTTTTTCCCGATGAATCCTTTGGCCTCAGCTTCAGAAATAGCGTTCTCCAGACGCACAGCCATATTTTCATATTCTCCCCGGATGTAGATATAAGCAGTGTGGATCCCCACAGCAAAACAGGTCATAACGATCCCTTCCAGAAGCAGGTGGGGATTATGCGTCATGATGTATCTATCTTTAAAAGTTCCGGGTTCGCCTTCATCCGCATTCACACACAGATATTTGGGCTTATCCACATCTTTGGGGACAAAACCCCATTTCACTCCGGCGGGGAAACCGGCTCCACCCCTCCCCCTGAGATGGGCAGCCTTGACCTCACTCATCACATCCTCGGGTTTGAGCTCTTTAAGAACACGGGTCAGAGTTTTGTAGCCGCCTTTTTTCATATACTCATCTATTTTGAAAAGATGTTTGACATCAAAATCTTTGGTGAGTATTTTTTCCGGCACTTTATTTATCCAGTTCTTTAAGAATCTTGTCTATCTTTTTCTTATCCATATTCCCATAATAATCCGTGTTGATCATCATGCTGGGCGCCTGGTCACAGGCCCCAAGACACTCAACGGTTGTAAGGGTAAACTTTCCATCCTCACTTGTTTCTCCGGGCTTAATACCTAATTTTTCGCTTACATAGTCAATAAGACTCTCGGCTCCCATTAAAGAGCAGGTCAGATTGGAGCAGATCTGTATATGATATTTTCCCAGAGGTTTCCGGCTTAACATGGAATAAAAGGTCACAACTTCCCTGACTTTCACCGGATTTATTCCCAATAAGTCTGCAACCCATTTTTCTCCATCTTCAGAAATATATCCTAATTCCCTCTGAACCAGGTGAAGAACAGGAAGAATGGCAGCCTGTTTTTTCGGATATCTGGACATAAGCTCTTTTATTTTTTTCTCAGTGCTTGCTTTGATTTCCGGGCTCATCTGTCCAGTTCTCCTCCGATCATATTGGTTGAGCCGAATGTGGGGATGACATCAGCAATGTAATGGCCTTTGATCATTTCCTCCAGCGCTGAAACAATATGGAAACAGGGACCTCTTAAATGAAGTCTGTAAGGCTGATCTGTCCCGTCTGAGACAATATAATATCCCAGCTCTCCGCTCCCTCCTTCCACGGAAAAATACACTTCTCCCTTGGGCGGGCGGATACCATGTCCTCTCATGAAAAATTTGAAATGATTGATCAGACCTTCTATGCCTGTATACGTATCCTCCTTGGGAGGGACCTTAACTCCTTTAGAATCAGTCAATATGCTGGGATATTTTTCTTTTTCAGACCCTTTCAGATTGGGTGAAAGCTTGATCTTAGCATCCGGTTTCCTGGCCCGGGAGGCTTTTATGGCTTCCGCAGGTTCTATTTTCCCTTTCACTTCAGGGACACTTTCAGGTATTTTTTCCACACACTGCTCAACGATTCTCAGGCTCTGTTCCATCTCTTTCATGCGCACCATGTATCTGTCATAATTATCCCCTTTTTCACCCAGGGGGACTATAAAATCCAACCGGTCGTAAACCAGATAGGGATGCGCTTTTCTTACATCATATTTGACACCAGAAGCTCTTAAACAGGGGCCTGTGAAACCATAGTTTATGGCCATATCAGGGGAAACCACAGCCACACCGCGGGTCCTGTCGATCCAGATCTTGTTTTTATCCAGAAGGCCCTTCACATCTCTCAATACATCCCTTGTCACCTTCATGGCCTTTGCCACATCTGTTTTGAAATCAGGATGGAGGTCGGTCCTCACTCCTCCTATTCGAATATAAGAAGTGGTCATTCTGGCCCCGGTGGTTTTCTCTATCACATTCCAGATCTCCTCACGGGCCTTGATATAATAGAGGAAAACAGTGAAGGCTCCGCATTCCATGGTCATGGCTGCAAGGGCTGTGAGATGATCTGAGATGCGGGAGAGTTCACTCATGATGACCCGGATATACTGAGCTCTCTCAGGAACTTTGATATCCATCAATTTCTCAATGGTCATCACATATCCCACATTGTTTATAAGGGGTGATACATAATTCAACCGGTCCGTATAAGGAAGCAGATTGAAATAGGTCTTGTTCTCACAGGTCTTTTCAAATCCCCTGTGCAGATATCCCACCTCCACTTCTGAATTGCGCACTTTCTCACCGTCCAGTTCCAGCATGATCCGAATGGTACCGTGCATAGCAGGATGAGAAGGCCCCATGTTTATCAAAAGGCTTTCTTTCCTGGCCTCTTTTTGTATCCGTGTCGTCATTTTATTTTCTTAATTTTATTTTTGGCTGTCTTTTTCTCAAAGGATAATCCTTTCTCAGGGGGTACCCTTCAAAACCATCATACATAAACAAACGTCTTAAATCAGGATGGCCTTGGAACTGGATGCCGAACATATCATAGACCTCCCTTTCCAGCCAGTTTGCATTCTTCCACAGACCTGAAACCGAATCGATCTCCGGGTCCTCTTCGGGCACCTGGCACTTGATCCTCAGCCTGTAGTTTTTGGAAAGGGAAAATACGTGATAGACCATTTCAAACCGGGGCTTCTTCCCCATATAATCCACACAGGTCAGATCAAGCAGCATGGAATAATCCTGAGGCTCTTTCTTGAGAAATTCAAGGACTTCCTTAACCGCATCTTTTTCAACTTGAATAACCACATCCCCAAGGTCTGTTTTTACACTCAGAACTTTTTCTTTGAACCTTTGCTTAATGATGTCGTCTATTTTTTGATTATGTTCCATCTTAAATCCTGTTTCTGATGCTGGATCTTATCCTGCAGCTTAAGGAGTGCATTCAATATGGTCTCAGGACGGGGCGGACATCCCGGAATATAGACATCCACAGGAATGATCCTGTCGATCCCCTGGACAACCGCATAGTTGTCATAGATACCCCCGCTTACTGCACAGGCTCCGCAGGCAATGACCCACTTGGGCTCTACCATCTGGTCAAAAACGGTCTTTAAAACAGGCGCTTCTTTATGAGTGATGGTTCCGACCACAAATAAAAGGTCAGACTGTCTGGGAGAAAAAGTGGTCATCCCGACTCCGAACCGGTCAAAGTCCCAGTGAGCGCAGGCTGCAGACATGTATTCCATACCGCAGCAAGCTGTAATAAAAGGATAATGGAAAATGGAATATTTACGCCCCCATCCAATAACATAGTTCAGCTTGGTGGCAATAAAGCCTCCGTGGGATGTTTTCTGATAATAGCTGTACTTTTTTATCGGCCTTATTTTTCCCATACAAAAGCTCCCTTTTTCCACGCATAGATAAAACCGGCTATCAGTATCAATATATAAACAGACATAGAGATCAAAGCCAGGCTTCCTATCTCCTTGAAAATCAAAGCCCAGGGAAAGAAAAACACCACTTCCACATCAAAAAGAAGAAAAAGAAACGCGACCAGATAGAACTTGATGGGCACCGGATAGATCCTGTCCTGGAGATAAGGGCTGCCGCATTCAAAAGGCGTTTGTTTTATTGGATTGGTTCTTTTCGGTCCGATGATTTTATTGACGATAACCAGAAAGAATCCCAGTACTCCGGTTACCAGAAAAACTATAAACAGTTCACTCATGGATTTTGATGATGTATTTTATACAAACAAAATCAAAGATGCAACCATTTAATGAAATTTCTTAATTTTTTGTAAAAAACATGTATATCCTAGAGAACAAAACAGAAAATGAACATCGCCATTTTTTTATGAATGAGTCAGGTTTAGTATGTGGATAGCTCTGTTCTGAACACTCAGTGCCGCTTCCCTTATGGATTCGGACAAGGTGGGATGCGCATGGATGACCGAGGACAGCTCACTTGCTTTCATGCCGTGCTTTAAGGCCAGTGTCACTTCCGGCAGCATTTCGCTCGCACAATGTGAAAGAATATGAGCACCCAGGATCTCTCCCTCTTCACGGGCAATGATTTTCACAAATCCTTCTGTTTTCCCCATAGTCAGGGCCCTTCCGCAGGCTCTGAGCGGAAATTTCCCGATACGGACGTCATCCTTGTACTGCTCCCTGGCCTCTTCTTCAGTAAGCCCCACGCAGGCATACTCAGGCTCTGTAAAAACAGATAAAGGCACGGCCCTGTAATCCATACTCATTCTGTTCCCACAGGCATTTTCCACAGCAACGATTCCCTCATGGGAGGCTTTGTGCGCGAGCAGTTTTCCCCCTGCTAAATCTCCTATGGCATAGATATTCTCCTGGCTCGTTTCCATGTATTCATTGACTTTAACAAAACCGGCTTCGTCCAAATCCAGCTCGGGCAGTCCTTCTTTTATTTTCTCTGAATTGGGCCTGCGGCCTGCAGCTGTGAGCACTTTTTCTCCGCTGTATTCAAAAGAAGATTTCCTTTGTAAAGAAACACCTCGAAGAGTGACCAGCCCATCTTTTATCCGGCTTTCCTGGATCTTCATCCCGGTCAGAATCTCAAGTCCCTGTTTTTTGAGTTCCCGGTGCAGGCATTTGGCGGCTTCCTCATCAATTCCCGGAAGGATCTGGGGCATGATTTCCAGGACAGTGACCCTGGAGCCCAGCCTGTGAAAGAGGCAGGCGATCTCAAGCCCCACAGCTCCGGCTCCGACCACAATCAAATGCGAGGGGACCTCTTTCATATCCAGAGCCTGTTTGGAATTCAGGACTTCCTTTCCGTTTACTTTGATAAAAGGAAGGTTTCCCGGACGGCTTCCTGTGGCCAGAATGATCTTTTTGGCGGCAGCGCTTTCCTTTCCATCCTTCCCGTCTATGACAATCTCTTTCGGCCCTTGAAAACTGGCTTCTCCCTTCTTTACAGTGATCCTGTTTTTTTTTAAAAGGAATTCAACGCCTTTGACCAGACTGTCAACACATCTTTGTTTGTTTTCCTGACATTTCTTGAGATTCATTTTGATCTCATCCACAGGGCCTTCCAGATTCTTATCTGCTCTTAGCTCACTGAATAACATGGACTGATGGATTAGCCACTTGGTAGGTATGCATCCCCAGTTCGTGCACACTCCGCCGATTTTTTCCTTCTCTATCAGCAGGACCTTTTTTCCTAACTGAGCTCCCCTTATGGCAGCCACATACCCTCCGGGACCGGCTCCGACGACAGCCACATCATAGTCATTGTTCATAATCGTTTTTCTCCAAAGGAATCTAAAACCATTCTCTATATACTATTTTTTTTTGCACGACTTTTCAATCAAAAAACAATGTTATTTATTGACTAGAGCTGTTTTCTGTGTGTATCATCAAATCTGAATAAACCAGATTAAATGAGAAACAAGCAAATGAAAAAATTTATGATAACCGGATTTTTATTTTTATCATGTTTGCTCTTCTTGAATCCCTCTTTCCCGCAGGAAGAGCATGTAGAGAGAGTGGTCAGTATCGAAGTACCGGTCCGTGTTCTCAAAGGAGGAAGCTTTGTTTCCGATCTCTCCTTTGAGGAATTTGAACTGTATGAAGACGGAGTCAAACAAGAAATAGATGCGGTCTATTTGATTATGGAAAGCTCTGTAAAAAAGAAAGAGCTTCCCCAAAAAGAACAAGGCCCAAAGACCCATATTCAGCCCGATGTTTCCCGGAATTTCGTCCTTGTTTTTGAGGTCAATAAATACACGCAGAAAATCGCCGGAACCATTGATTATTTCTTTGAAAAAGTCATAAAACAGGGAGATTCGCTCATCGTGATGACGCCTATGAAATCGTATAACCTGTCCAAAGAAGCCCTCTCCCGGCTTCCCAGAGAAGAATGCGCTTCCCAGCTTAAATCCAAGCTCAAAAAAGATACGGCTTTAGGGAGCGCTGAATATCACCGCCTGAACAGAGAGGTCCTCACCATTTTATCCGGACTCTCGCGCATGGGTTTCGATACTGAGCAGCAGCTTGAAAGGGTCCATGACATGTACAAAAGATGGAAGGATTTAAGGTATATGGACCAGCAGAACCTCCTGAATTTCGCTGAATATTTAAAGCAAAAGCAAGGGCAGAAACATGTTTTTATCTTTTACCAGATGGACGTTTTACCCCAGATGAACCCTAAGGAAATGGCTGTCTTAACCTCCTTGAATCAAGACAAGCCAAATATTATCTCTCTTGTTCAGGACCTTTTTAGTTTTTTTAGAAAAGATGTCACTTTTGACGAAGAGAAGATACAAAAAGCCTTTTCAGACTCGACCATAGCCAGCCATTTTATTTATCTTACTGATCCTTCTTCCTATGAGTCAGATGTAACCCAGATGAGAAGCTCCTTGGGAAAAGCAATGGTCTCTGAAAAATCCTCGGATATATACAAAGCCTTCAGCGACCTGGCCCATGCCACAGGAGGCATCTCCGTCAGTTCTTCCAATGCACTCGATTCGTTTCAAACAGCGGTTGAAGCTTCTGAGAATTATTACCTTGTCTACTATACTCCCAGTGACTATAAAGCGGACAACAAGTTCCATAAAATAGAGGTTCGAGTAAAAGGAAGCGGATACCGGGTCACCCACCGGGCCGGCTACATAGCGGATTGAAATGAGTTTATACACACCCGTGCGAAAAGGCCTTCTTGAGCTACCCATACTTATATTCCTGATATCTCTTTTGGGCTTCCATCCGATTTCCGCATCAGGAAAAGGCATGTTCTGGGGCCAGGTTCTTGACTCAGAGCAAAATCCTTTAAAAGGATTAAAAATAACTATTTTAAATAATGAAAGCACCCGAACCAGTGAATGCATCACGGATAAAAACGGATTTTTCACAGCCCTGGGTTTTTCTCCCGGTGAATACACGGTTATGCTTCTCAATCCCGGATACAAAGGGTTTGAAAAAAAAACAGCACTGGAGCCTGAGGAATGCCTTCTCTTAAAGATCACATTAAAGGCCAAAGGCCAGGAAGGAAGCTCACGATGCCGCGTGGTGCGCATGGATTATTCCAGCACTGCCCAGTCGACTCTTATCAACAGACTGCAGATCAAAGAGATGCCGTCCGGTTTGAACATATGGTCTTTGATTGAAAATCAGGACCTCTCCGCTGTCACTGACCGGATCGATGTGGGCGGATTGTGGAGCGGCATACCGGCGCTTTTCAGCGCCAGAGGCGCCAGCTCCTGGACACAAAACAGATTTCTGCTCAACGGCATGGATATCACGGACGCTTACCAGGGTGGTGCGCCTCTCCTGTATCCGGACATCTTCTCTCTGGATCATACCCATCTGACCAATGCTGGGCATCCCCCGGAATACGTTCATCCTGGAGGATATCTGGATCTCGTCACCGGAGAGGAAACCAATGACTATCACGGCTCTCTTTCAGGTTTTTACACACATCATTCCCTACAGAGCTCAAATATCACGGAATCTCTTCAAAGCGAAGGAATAGATGAAGCCCATACCTTTGATTATCTGACACAGGGAAATTTTCGCTTTTCAGGACCTCTGGTTTCAGATAAGCTGTCCTTTTTTACCTCAGTGAGCGGATTTGATCTCTCCCGCGCCGTGGCTGACTTTGAGGGGGAAAACAAAAGCTCCCTTCTTTCAGGACTTCTGAGCCTTAAATACAGCCTGTCGCCCAAAAGCACGCTCCGTTTTGTGTGGGCCGGCCAATCCCTGAATCATTCCTCTTTAGGAGCAGGAAGGGATGTGCCCTTTTTATCCACTAACAAGGGATCAGAGCATTTCAATGTGTTTCAGGCCTTCTGGGAAGGCCGTATAAGCAACAAGCATCATTTCAGGGCGGGCCTGGGTTATGTTCAGGCGAATTATGATTATGACTTTCAGGAAGAGGCCGCATATCCCCATTTCCAGGAACTCGTTACCCATAATTTCCTCGGAGGCGCGGCTCCGTTTGAAGAACAAAATTTAAGCAGGAAGCTGGTATTTCTCTTTAAGGGAACCTCGACCTTTCACGATTTTCTAGGAGTAAACCATACCCTTCGCTACGGAATGAATACACAGCTTTCTTCCGCCTCTCAGGATATTGATGTTTTGGACAATATCCATCTTCTTTTCTTTAAAGGAGAATCCATTCAGACAGCCGAATACAACACGCCTGTCTCCCTTGAAGAAAAAGGAACGGACCTCAGCCTCTTTTTCCAGGATACTCTGACCTTTTCCAACCTGTTCTCCCTTTATATAGGGGCTCATCTCTCCTCATCTAAGGCATGGGTTCCGGGATCACAAGAGGAAAATAAAATAAACTGGCTGAACATCTCGCCGAGGTTAGGGCTTATCATCCCTTTATCCAAAGCCAAAACATCCGTGCTCAAACTTTCCTATGCCAGATATTTCAACACGCTTCCGCTGGAATACGTATCCTATGGAAATCAAAACGCTCTGGGATCCTTGGTTTACTCCTGGGATGACTTGAACCATGACCAGATGTTTCAGCAAAATGAGCAGGGCGAATTGTTAAGGCGGGAAGGTCCTTATTACTCAACCATTGATCCGGATATCCAGAGGCCGTATGCGGATGAAGCGGTCATTTCTTACAATATAAATTTCAAACCCTCCTGGCATTTTTCTCTTTCCGGATTTTACAGAGTGTACCAAAGCGCTGTGAACACAAAAAACATCGGTGTCCCCTTTTCCGAATACGAAGCCCTTTATTATACTGACCCGGGTGATGACCGGATCCCCTACAACTACGATGACCTTCTTTTTACGGTATTCAATCAAAACCAAGACAGCCTGGGAGAAGATTTTTATCTTCTCTCCAATATCGAAGAGGATACCAGAGCCACTTACTACTATGGTCTGGATGTAAATCTTATAAAATGGTTTGGCGATATCTTCTCACTTTTCTTTTCCTTCACGGCCATAAACGCTGTGGGCACCACAAACCCGGGGAACACTTCTCTTGAAAACGATATCAATGTGATAGGCACATTATTCAATAATCCCAATACCATGACCAATACGGAAGGAAGGCCCTGTTTTGACAGAGGCTATACCGCACGGCTGGGATTTAAGTATTCAGCTCCTCTCGGCTTTTTGTTTTCCGGGATCATTAAATACTATGACGGACAGCCCTTCTCAAGAAAAATCATTATAGAGGGGCTTAATCAGGGGCCTTTTTATATCCAGGCACACCCCAGCGGCATGGCCAGATACGAATTCAACAGCACTGTGGATTTGAGGCTGGAGAAAAGATTTTCTATAGGAAGCTCTGTGCTGAGATTCATTCTGGACGGATTTAATGTGCTGAACATGTCACTGGCCACACAAGAGAACGAATGGACAGGCCCTGAATTCCCCCTTCGTTATGCCACTGAAATCCAGTCCCCCAGGGTACTGAGGCTCGGGATCTCCTACGAATTCTAATCCCGATTATTCATCCTATGCTTTTGCCTTTCATCAGGCAAGCTGGTTCTTCAGCCCGCTGATTTTTCCCGGCGAGGAATCTCAGCTTATTCTTCGGATCGCTCTCCTCTCTTGAATAACCAGGATTTAAAAAAATATTTGGAGAATTAAAAAAAATACCATAAGATAAAATAAAAAATGAGTACTGCATGATAATATAGGAGGGAAAAGAAAAATGCTTTCTACCCTGAGTCAAATTATTTTCAGCCTGGTCATTATCGCCACTTTTCTAGCGTTTATGATCCCTGTCACATACCGGATACGGATCATTCTCAAAGGCAAAAAAGATGCGCGGTTCCATCACATCATAAAAAGAATCTTGGATGCCATCACAAAGATACTGTTTCAGAGGTGCACACTCCGAAGGGATCGGGTATGGACAGGATTCATCCATCTGTTCATTTTTTACGGAGCCCTGACTTTTGACACCATGTCCGTAAATCATATTCTGGAGGGATACATTCCCCGCTTCTATCTTTTCGGAGACGGATACTTCGGACTTTTCTTTTCATTTATCGTCGATATGTTTGCTGTTCTGGTCATTGTGGCTGTTATTTATATGTCCATCAAAAGATTTATCATCAGACCGGAAGCCTACAAAACAACCCCCCTGGATTCTGCTGTCATCTATATTCTTTTGACCACTGTTACTCTCAGCTATCTTTATTTTGAGATTTTTTCCATAGCCCAGCATCCGGGGACAGAACGGCTTTCCTTTATCGGTGCCCCCTTGGCACAGATGGTGAACCAAACAGGCCTTTCTGCATCAGCCCTTTCCTTTCATTTCCATTTTTCCTGGTGGCTGCATATACTGATCGTCTTCGGATTTATTGCTTATGTCCCTTACTCCAAATATTTTCACATGTTCGCCGGTTCATTCAATGTCTTGGTCAGAAATGAGGGTCCTCTGGGAACTCTGGAACCCATTGATATCGAACATTCCGAGGTGTTCGGAGTGGAAAAAGCTTCTGATTACACATGGAAAGACCTTTTGGATACCTTTGCCTGTATGGAATGCGGAAGATGCCAGGATGTGTGTCCTGCTTTTGCTTCTGAGAAACCTCTATCCCCCAAAATGATAATCTTCAATTTAAAAAGGCATCTGCTGGATAATGGGAAAAAATACATTGCTGGCAAACAGGACGAAATAGACGCATTGATGAAAGAGACGGTTACTGAGGGGGAAATCTGGACCTGCACAACATGCGGCGCCTGCATGTATGTGTGTCCGGTGGAAATAGAACACATACCAAAAATAGTGGGCCTTCGTCAGGGACAGGTACTGATGGAAAGCAAATTTCCAGCCGAGCTGAATCAATTTTTCAAAAACATGGAAACGAACAGCAATCCGTGGGGCATCGGTTTTTCCGAAAGAGCTGACTGGGCAGATGATCTGGATGTAAAGCTCATCAAAGACCATCCGGATGCCGAGTACCTGCTGTGGGTGGGCTGTGCCGGCTCTTTTGATGAAAGAGGGAAAAAGACAGCAAAAGCCCTGGTCAAAATCTTAAACAAAGCAGGTATTGATTTTGGCATTTTAGGCACTGAAGAAAAATGCTGCGGTGACTCCTCAAAAAGACTGGGAAACGAATACCTTTTCCAGATGCAGGCTTCGGAAATGATAAATCTTTTCCAAAAATATGGGATTAAAAGAATAATCACTCTTTGCCCGCATGGATTCAATACCTTTAAAAACGATTATCCCAAACTTCTTGATTTGGTCCCTGAGATAAAAAAAGAGGCTGCCCAACACTTCAAAGACATCCAAATCTTCCATCACGTACAGCTCATACACAGCCTTATAAAGGAAAACCGCTTGCCTCTTAAGAAAAAAACCGAACAGCTCCTGACCTATCATGACTCCTGTTATCTGGGGCGGCATAACAAAATTATCAAGGAACCAAGGGAAATACTGAACTCTATCAGTGAAAAAAAGATTGTGGAGCTCAAGAACAACAAAGAACACAGCTTCTGCTGCGGTGCTGGCGGCGGACTTATGTGGACCGAAGAATCTCTCGGCAAGAGAATCAATCATTTGAGGGCTCAGGAAGTCATTGACTCCCATGCGTCCACAGCTGTCACATCATGTCCGTTCTGTCTCACTATGATCCAGGATGCCCTGGATGATAAGGAGATTCAGGATATCTCGGCCAAAGACATCGCCCAGCTTGTGGCCGAGTGTATCTGAAACTCAGGTATGGTTTGTGCTTTTAACTTTCATCAGGCAAGCTGGTTCTTCAGCCCGCTGATTTTTCCACACCGTTCTTTTGGAGGGGAAAACACAACTTTCCCCTTCCAACGCTCGTCCTTTGGACTCGCTGCCTCCCCTTCTCGGGCTCT
>JAGGYH010000030.1 GCA_021162615.1 Candidatus Aminicenantota bacterium | reverse complement strand
GTTGATTTATAAAGTCGGTTGCCGTTGCTGTAAATTTAAATGACGAATCATGGTCTATATTAAGCCTGTATTCCGATCCAACTGCTAACCGTAAACTGATAACCGTGAACGGTTACGATTTTTTTAAATTCACAGTTTCGAAATAAAATATTTATAGATTTTTGTCAACCTGCAGGCGCAGGCAAGGGATAACGATTACCGCAAAAGACTGCTCCGTTGATATTATTGTTCTTTCCGGGAGTAAGGTGTCGAAGCTTCAACAGAAACATCCTGGGTGTGAGTTTGTGTGAATTTTTTTTCAGGAAATTTTGAGCAAATTCAGGGCCCATTTTATAGTTTGATCGTCATGCCTTCCCTGGCGAAAAAAACTTCAGCGGTCTCCCTGTTTTCCGGGCAGCAAAACTTGTCTGAAAGAAAATCTAAATGCTCATCTGTCCGCATCGGGTCATGGTGGAAAAGTGAGAGTCGTTTAACACCGGATCGGCCGGCAGCCTTAATAGCGTATTCGATTGGGGTGTGACCCCAGCCGATTTTTCCTGTATCATATTCTTTCTGATCGTACTGTGCATCATATACGAGCAGATCTGCACCCGCAAAAAATTCTTCTACTCTCTTGTTTTCTTCCCGGGCCGTCAGGTTGCCTTCCATGGCCATAGCCTTATCATATAACGGGTTTTCAGGATCTGTGCAAAAAATGTTTCGAAAAGGCTCTGTATCATATATGGTGCAAAAAATTTTACTACGATATTCGAATCGATAGCCAAAGCATAAAATAGGATGGTTAAGATATTTTGTGGTCAGCTTTATGTCGTCGCCAAGGTTTAGGCGGCCTTCCTGCAGATTAATATATTCAATGTCTGCCGCGAGTTCTGTCAACCGAACAGGGAAATAGCGATAAGTCAACTGCCCCTCCAGTACCTCTTTGAGAGATTTATTTTCATATGTAACAGGCCCATAAACCTTCAGTTTTGTAGCAGGAAGATAAATTGGGGCAAAAAAGGGAAAACCAAGGATATGATCTATATGTGTGTGTGTAAGAAATATGTCCGCCCTTATCCGCCCCTTTTGCAAATCATGCGCTATCATGTAATTTCCCAGATCTCTTATACCTGAACCCGCGTCAATGATAATCAGCCTGTCCGCCTCTTTAAAATAGAGTTCGATACAGGGGGTATTCCCTCCATATTTTATAGTATCGTATCCAGGGCATGGTATGGAACCTCTTACTCCCCAGAATTTTATCTGCATGAGTCTAATACTCCTTTGTAATTTGAAGAAAAATCCTGGCTTTTTCAATCTCTTCGATTACGGTTTGCCGCAGGTTTAAAAGACCTTCCGGATCAATATTGAGCCGTTCAAGGAGATCCTGGATATTCGTCCCACAAATCAAGTCATCATCCCATATGTCAATTTCCATAATGTTGGCTAAAGCATTTGCGAGGGCAATTGTTTCTACAAACGTTTTGTCTCCTCCCTCAAACATTTCAGGGTTGTGATGATATTTAAAAACGTTCAGCAGTTTTTTGTCCAACCTCCATTTTGCAGCGATTACTCGCCCTATACTCCCATGATCGAATCCGAAAACAGCACGTTCAGCCTCCAGTAAAGGAATCTGCTCATTATCAACCATCTCCTTTACCTGGGCATACTCTTCAGGGAAACTGCCGTCCATAGGAATTTTTCCCAGATCATGAAGCAGTCCGGCTACAAAAAAATCCTCCCTGTGTGACAACGAAATATTTTTGATTACAGCAAGTTTTTTGGCAATAACTCCGACGCAAATGGAATGGGTCCAGAATTCATCTATCGTAATGGTTTTAAAAGATTCCGGGCCTTTGATGGATGCCATTACCGACAGACTCAGGGCCATGTTCTTAATTGTATTGATACCTATCATTATAATCGCGCGTGTTAAGGATGTGACCCTACTTACCAGAGAATAGTACGCGGAGTTAACAAGCTTGAGCACCTGTCCGGCAAGTACGGGGTCAAGGGAAATCACATGGTTTAAATCATTTGGTGATGTCGAAGGTTTGTTACAGATTTCCATCACCTTCATAGCCGTGGTTGAAAGGCTGGGCATTTTAGAAATATAATGCTTAATTATCTTTAACCGCTGCTCGACTGTTTGGGAAATCATAGTCTTTTAATATGCTTCTTATCACTACAGCGACACTTCCGTGAAATACTTTTTTAACGTCGTCATTCCGGCATGTATTTAGCCGGAATCCAGGGATGTTTCTCTTGCAATACCAGGAAAAACATGGATTCCCGATAACCACATTCGGGAATGACGGAAAATGTCGCTGTAGTGTTAAGCCACTGTCATTAGTGTTAAGCCACTGTCATTTAGCAAAATCAGTATGGATGGAGCAAGCAGAAGTCAGGTGAGAATCGTTTTAATGGCACTGTTTTTGAATGCCCAGGGCCGTGCTGAGTTCCCTGTACAAATTCTTTGCTTCCTGATGAACAGGAAAGCTTTTCAAACCTTTGATGTTGGCTGTGCGGGTGAACAATGATTGAGGGTGCTCTTCTCGATGGGAGTTCATCGGCTCAGGACCATGGGCCGGATGCAATCCAGTTTGTGGGACTTGGTTTGCCGGAGGAAATGGCCGCGACAACTGGCGCAAGAAATCCATCCACCGCAGTCGTGACTTACCTGAATGAAACGAGAACGTGATAGAGCAGTCGTGGCGCAGGTGAATCCAGTATGGTCGGAGGAAGTTCCGGCGAACGCCAGGCTCTCAGCATCAAAGCTCCTTTAAGAATGAATCGGTCGCTCCTGGCGCGATTGAGATGGCCCGGTTTAACCTTAACTACCATCCCGGCTATGACTTTAAAGAACTTGAGAATCAGCCTTTGGTTGATAATCCTGATATTGCCTTAATCAAAAAAGCGATTGGTTTTTTCTCCGGCAAGCTTGTCAATACTTGTTGCATTGTACTTCTTTTTTAAAAAGGCTGGTGTCGGTTCAGGATAAAGATGCGGCCACCATGCCGGCCT
>JAGGYH010000131.1 GCA_021162615.1 Candidatus Aminicenantota bacterium | reverse complement strand
TTTTTTTTAGAAACTCAAGCTCGATGTTCTGTTTCCCGATCTTCTTGTACAGCTCCTCCACCAGACCCCTCAGTTCTTTTATCTCCGGATCCTTTTTCTTTGAAAAAACACCGGATACATTCTCTAATAGCTGTTTCTTCCACTTTGTTATCTGATTGGGATGAACCTCAAACTGACTCGCTATCTCCGATATCGTCCTTTCTCCCTTGATGGCTTCCAAGGCTACTCTGGCCTTGAATTGATTGTCATAAGTCTTTCTTTTTCTCAAAAGTGTCCTCCTTATTATATTGTAAGGAGATACACCTTAAATTACGACCTTTTTTGGCCTGAATCTGATAAACCATTATAGGTACCTTTTTTATCAGTTTGCTTTGAGACCATGGATATGGATCTGAAGATCTCTTGATTCTCACTGCGAAAATCAGGAGCATTCTGGGAAAAAAGATGACTGTATAGAGGAGTCAGAACCATCTCACCCACCTCAGCTCCCACTACGTTACATGTCCAGTATCCGTTAGCCACCTCTCCTTGACTGCCGTCCCAAACTCGGGCCATGTATTCCATCTTCCGAGCATATCTCTTTGCTATATCAGAGAGATCCATAATCAGAAGAGTATCCTCTTTTACCTGGGAACAAGACATCCGGAATAAAGAATGGGTGATCTCTCTCCAAAGTCCTGCTCGTCCTAGCTGACGAGACAATCGGGAGTGGGTCTTTCGTAAAGGAATCTTCTCTTCAAGCGCTCGGGCAATCTCAGTAAGCCGTACAGATTGACGCACCTGGATGCCGTAGAGACTCTCAGCTATAAAACGACAAACCACTTTGGGCATCCCTGCAGAAAGTTCCCCCGAAAATTTTATAATTTTCTCTCGCAATTTTGAAGCGATTCTGGCATAATTCATTTGGGGCCTCCTCAAGAATTCAAATCTATGGACAGCTTTTAAGCTGAGCCATCCGAGGCCCCATTTTAACCAAAAAACACAAAAAAGTTCCCCCATTTTTTGAAATTCCACTTGTAAAAATAGGTAATTACCAGAAATATAATAAGTTAGACCTTTTTGAAGTTAATTTTTGGGGGAACTCCTGATATTCCATTTTATATCAAATCTTTTAACAACTTGAAAATCATTTTGGTCAGTTTCAATTGTATATAGTTTGTTGTTTTTCCATACTGACTTATTATCTAGATTCATATATATAGGCAACTTCACAAGATATATCCCTTTATTATCGAATACATCAAAGTAGTAATACTGGCTATTTGGGCTTGTTTTTTCGTATGTTTTGACATAAATCAAGCCATCTTCATCTGTGAGAATATTAGAGAAAGAAGGATAATGAGTATAAAAGTTAAGCTTTAATCCTGCTTTTATTGAAGGAGAATACTGATTTAGATATTTATTCCTAATATCTTCAGTGATTTTTAGCGGAACATCCTCCTTTAGTATTTTTAGTGTCATTTTTCCTGATGAATTTAACACATTTATTTTATATTCGCTTGAACAACCCCATACTATTTGGTCGTTTAATGTAATATTGCAATAACATGATGGCTTGCCAATTTCAAGTATGCCTTTTTTGCCCTTTTCTGATCTTACTATTTCTAATAAAAGATTAAAATCGGTATCATATTTCATTAAAACTTTCCCATTAATTGGCGGGGGAGCTGATATTTTTTGACAAATGATATTATCATTGGAATCCAGCTTAATTGGGAAAATCCCAGGTTTTGTATTTATTGAATGAAGATATTTTCCATCTCTTGAATAATATAAAAACCGAAATGTCATAGAATCATAGACCACCAATTCGTTTTTTGATGTGATTTGCATAAAAATCGGACGCTGCATTTCACCAGGTCCTTGACCTTTACCTCCATATGTATTTAAATATACACCTTTTTCATTAAATACACGAATTTGAGCATCCAGTATATCTATAACATAAATATTTCCTTTATCATCGACCTCAATATCTCCAATTCTTGAAAAAATGTACTCTTCAGCTCCATCCTTAGAGCCAATTGAAAGATCTTCCCCAAAAGATATAACTGACTCAGAGTAAAGAGGTTTTGATGGATTTTTCACAATTGTGACATTATTCTTTTTTTCTATAGATCCTTCCCATCCGTATTTATCACTTCTACAAGAAACGTTTAAAGTGAAAGTAAAATAAATAATCAAAATAAAAATCAAATATTCTTGCTTCATAATAACCTCCTTTTTCTGCACATTAATTTTATTTAAATCAAGATACTTAAAGTGAGTATCATTAATATTGCTTATCATTTATCTTTAATTAATTATTATGATTTATTCTCATTTATTTAACTCTTTTGAAGTTTGTTGTCTGTGGTTCTTAAAATTCTTTTTATCGGAGTTTTTCCCATAAAATCGGACCCTAAAAGCTCCTCTCAATAAGTTTTATGTACCCTCTTGGAAACATCATTTTCAAGCCTTTATGCGGATGATATTCATTATAATCCTCAAACCATTGAGGCAGCTGCCTCATCCATACGAACATAGTCTTTTTTAACATCTTGGTAAAAGACTCGGCCATGCCGTTAGACTCCGGACTGTAAAACGGAGTGGTGCAGATGATGAGTCCTACGCTATGTGCAAAATTCCGGGTCTCCCGCGCTATATAAGCCGGTCCATTATCACTCAGCCATTGGATGGGATGCGGAAGTTTGGTTATTTTTCCGAACCGATACTCAATGTCTTCTGTCATAAGGTCTTTGATGATATCCCGATGGATGCCGCCTGTAGTGGCAATATAACTAAGCACTTCCCGGTCAGCCCAGTCCATACTAAAAACCACACACACTCTTTCCGTGTTCCAGCAGGTGATCTCAAAGACATCCGAACACCAGCGTATGTTGTTGCAAGATGTGATAATGGTCCCTGTATGCAGCCGCATAAGCCTTTGTTTGTGCTTTTGAAGAAGAAGATCAATAATTGTCATAATCCGGTATACCCGTTTATGATTCACTCCAGGCTTTCCTTTTTTTCTGAGAGTTCGGTTGAGAACAGCTGTGATCCGGCGGTATCCATAAGTCGGTCTCTCATCGCAGAGCTGACGGATAAGCTTCAAATAATGTTCATCCTCTCTCTTTTTGTAATGACTCATTCGAAAAATCCCTTTTTTCTTTCATATTGATAAGACCGCGATTGACCTGCCCCCATTTATTGTACCGCTTTTAAAGTTAGTAATTTGTGGTTCCTATATGCTACAGGAGCCAGTGGCTTATAGTCAAGTGAGCTGTGAGGTCTGATCTCGTTATACTGTTTTCTCCATCTCTCAATGAGCACTTTGGCTTCTGTGAGCGTATCAAAAATCTCACAGTTGAGAAGCTCATCCCTGAGTTTTCCATTAAAGGACTCCATATAACCATTCTCCCATGGACTCCCCGGTTCTATAAATAGTATTTTAACCCCGATCCTCAATAACCAATGCCTTATTCTATCTGCAGTAAATTCAGGACAGTTATCTGATCTTATGTGTTCCGGAATATCTCTGGATATAAATAAGTCATAAAGCCGGTTCATGGCACACTGGGATGTTATATGTTTTGCCATATATAAATCCAAGCATTCCCTTGTGTATTCATCCAATATGGTCAGCACTTTGTATCTCTTCCCATTAGAAAGCCAGATATTTACGAAATCATAACTCCAGACATGATCTTTCCTTTCAGGCCTGAGTCCAATACAGGATCCATCATTAAGCCATAACCTTCTCCGTTTTGGCTGTCTGGAGGGAACCTTTAAACCTTCCTTTCTCCATATTCTTTCCACTCTTTTATGGTTAACACACCACCCCTCATTTTTTAAAAGTGCTGTTATCCGGCGGTATCCATACCTGCCGTACTCTGATGCAAGAGAGATGATTCTCTCCACAAGCTGCTCTTCCTCTTTATTGGGTGTTTTCTTGTATCGATTTGTCGATCGGGGCTGACCTAACACTTGACAAGCCCGCCTTTCTGAGATTTTGAATTTCTTACTCACATGCTTGACTGCCCGACTCTTCTTTGCCGGGCTTAGTAATTTCCCCTTAAAGTCTCTTTGAGAATCTCAATATCCAGACAACATTCAGCAACCAGTTTCTTTAATCGGGCATTCTCTTTGACAAGCTCTTTGAGTCTCTTGGCCTGGTCCACTCTCATTCCGCCGTACTCCTTTCTCCACCGGTAATATGTCTGCTCCGTAATGCCCAGCTTTCTGGATATCTCCTTAATGGATTTTCCCTTATTTGATAATAACTCTGCTTCCCGAAGCATTGTTATTATCTTCTCGTGCGTGTTTCTCTTTCTCTTCATCCTGCCTCCTCTTCTCCAGCTTTATACTAACACAAAAACTGGATCAGTTTTTGGGGGGCAGGTCAGATAGATCACTTATATATCCAAATTTTTTCATAACAAAATAATTTTTTCTTATAACCATATCTATTTGTTTCTTAGAAAGAGCATTCTTCCATTGTTCAATTTGGCCTTTTCTAAAAAATAAAGTTGATGATGGGGATCTTTCAATAAAACCATGATTTATTTCTTGTTCTCTTAGGATCCTAAACTCACTAAAACTGATTGCTTTTTTAATCTCATTATCAGCCAAATTCATACCAATAAAACTGATTGCTTTTTTAAATGTATCAAATGGCTTTTGAATTAAATACTCATATTTAACAATATGGATTTTAAGCTTTGAAAGATTAATCCAACTCAAGACATGTTTTCTCCAAGAAAAAAGTTTTTGTTCCAATTGAACTTTTAGTGAGTCTACATCTGGTGATATAGAATAATTATCATCATTGAGATTTTTTACTACCTCATCTACAGGCAAATTTAGATGATATGAATATGAAACTACAATATCTAAGGGATTTCTTATCAAATATATTACTGCCTTTGTTACAGATTGAGGAACTAATGGGACTTGATAATCCACATATCTCCAAGCATCATGAATCTTAAAAAAAATAAGCTTTTCTGATTTATTTGCTATATATCGATATACTTCAGGTCGGAGTCTCAGAATTTCTTTTTTACATAATATGGATGAAGGAACTCCAGTTATTTCATCAAATAATTCACGATTACTAGCAATTTCGCCAATTATTGAGTTGATGTTTACAGGATAATCTCCATTATTCATAATATTAGATAGAAATAACCTAAACCAAGTATTTCCGGATTTTGGATAGGATGCAATCCAAACTATATTCTTTTTATCCACTTTATATAAAATCCTTTGATAAGATCATCAAATTATCTTTTAAATTACTTATTCCCATTGGCCGTTTTAGAAGTGTAATTTCAGTATTTTGGCATATTTTGTCAATAAATTGAATCTGATTTTTAATCATGGTAGGGGTATAAGTAGCTTTGAAAAGATGATCTCTAACAAATATAATTTTATTAATTCCTGATATATTAGAAATTTCGATTTTGTTTTTATTATGGATTGAAATAATATAAATTCGATCAATTTTGCATATTCCTTCAGAAAAAAAATAATTAAAATCAAGGTAATATTTATCAATACAAGGTCTAATTCTTTTTTTTTTGAAATTATCAAAATTTAATACATTTAATGCATCGTTCCATAGTTGGATATAAGGACCCGAAGATATTACATATGGTTTCTTATCATGATTAAGTTTAACTACTGAAATTTCATCTGTAAGAAGTTTAAATCCATACTTACATAAAGCTGCTGCAAATGTTGATTTTCCAACTCCAGATTTTCCACAAAAAACAAATGCCTTGTTTTCATTCATGACGGAACAAGCATTTAAAACGAATTCACCTCTTTGTGCCAGGAGAGATCCCATAACCAAATTGATCAAGAATAATCTTATAATCTGAGATACTCCCCAAAAAATGGACAATGCAATAAGGTGTAAAAGAGACCTGCCATAACTCAAAAAAGGAGGTATGGTAAAATGGTCAACATGAGAAAAAGTTATGATGCGGCATTTCGTGCCAAAGTGGCTTTGGAAGCGGTCAA
>JAGGYH010000142.1 GCA_021162615.1 Candidatus Aminicenantota bacterium | reverse complement strand
GGATGATTCCCTCTGGGGATGTTTCCTTTTGTTTGACTATGCCGGTTTTAAAGGTGATGAGTCTTTAGCCAGGACCTATAGTTTTGGTTCAATTGAAGATTTTAAAAAAGAGTATAAAGTGATCTATCCACAAATACGGCAAAATTATTCTCAGATCCGCTTGGACAGGTGTTATACGGATAAAACTCAGTGCATCAGATGCTTAGACCTTCTCAGGTGCACGCTCTGCCCTATTGCGGCCTGTTTTGGGAGCCGGGATATGTGGAAAATACCTCAATGGGTGTGTGAGATCAGGCGAATTTTTACCAGAGAGAATAATGCCTTCTGGAGTCAAATCGATTCGGATTGAAGAGGACGGGATTCTGAATATCACTCATTATGGAGAGAGCTTACGAATTTTTTTGCTTCTAAGATTTCCGGCAGTTCTGGATCAGCATTTTCCCAATACTTAAGGAATTGTTTAAAATGTTCGAGTGCTTGTTCTGAGTGTCCCCTGTCTTTTTCGATTTTTCCAAGCCAGTAATAGCTTAGAACATATAGATTCCCCCAGGAAAGTCTTCCGGTGGTCAGTGTCTGGATGTCATTATAGCATTTAAGGGCTTGATCAGTTTTTTTAGTAAAATAATAGGCCTGCCCCAGGGAATCGAGGAACAGGGCATGGTTGTCATAATGGTCATTCTGAGAAGGCAGTAATGAATACCCTTTTTTGAAGTATTCTATGGCTGTGGAATAATCTTCTTTTTTGAGTGCGATCATTCCTTTTAAATGATGATAATATTGAAGAAACTGCCCCTGGCTTTGACTTTGGATTCTATTGATCAATCCCATCATGACTTCCGCTTTCTTTTCAGCTACGGGGAAATTGTTGAGCTGAGCAGAGGCCAGACCGGAGACATACTGGCCTAATATGGAATACCAAATAAAAGAATATTCTTCTATGGATTCCATTTCCTGAAACAGCTCTCCAATTGTCTGCTGGCAGCGCACATATTTATGATTGTGGTATTGAACAAATGACAGTAAAAAAAGAAAATCCAATTCACTGTATTTGTCGTTTTGTTTTTTAACCTGCCGGATGTTTTCTGAAATAAGATCTTCGCAGTCAGAAAATCTTCCTTCTTGGATCATCAAGTAATGCTGCCATTGGATGCTCGAAGCTATGGTGTTGTGATTTTTCAGAAGAGCAAGATAATACTGTCTCGACTTTTCCATGTCTCCTTTGATCTGATAAATATTCCCTAGAAATTCCAAATTTTGATAATCTTCTGGAAAAATCTCCTCAACTTTTAGGGCATACTTTAGGGCTGTGTCCACTTCTCCCTTGCAAAAATAGACCTCGGCCAAATGTATGTAGTATACCTTTGGATTGATAATGTCTTTATTGCTCTCCAGCAGATCGGCTGCTTTGGTGTACAGGCCTTTCTGCAAATAGATCCAAACCAAACTGGAATGAGCCGTATCAGGGATATACAGAATGGCTTTTAAAAAATGTTGTTCGGCAAGGTCATTCTCTCCCATATTTCTGTATATAGCTCCTAAAAATGAATGAGCGTCCTCATCGTAAGGATAGATTTCAAGCACTTCTTTATATTTAGAAACGGCTTTTTCCACAGAACCTTCCAGGTAATGAGCATATCCTTCAATCAATAACTTTTCTCTGAGAGAACCGCGGCCTTCATGCGCAAGGTCCAGTGCTTTCTGGCTATACTCTTGAGCTTTAGATAAATTCTGCAGGTAAGCATAGTTTATGGAAATGCTGCGAAAGGCCATAGCAAATTCAGGGTCCAGTTTGATGGCTTCTTTAAGGAATTGATTGCTTTCCTCAAATTTGCCTTCAATGTAAGATTTTTCACCTTTGTAATAGAGCCGGAGTGCCTGCTCAGACTTGGTGAAGTTTTTGATTTTCTCGTCATAATCATTGATGATCTCGTAGCGTTTGAATCCAAGATTTGTTTTTATCCATACGGTTAGGTCGTCAATTCTATCTAAAAGGTCGCCTTCCTGCCCTTTTTCAACCTGGATGATTCTGGTGCTCAGGGTTTCATAGCTGAAAGGCTTGATGATTTTTATGGAGAAACGGAGGATATCCCCAAATTTGCTGTAATTTCCCTGCACAAAATATCGGATATCTTCATTCTGGGCAATTTTATCCAGGACTTTTTTGGAAGGGGCCTCTTCGGATTTGTGCTGCATTTTTGTTAAAAGAGCATCGAACTGCAGAGTGGGAATGACATGCAGATATTTAGACTGTTCCAGGTCAGTTATGATCATTTCTTGGAAGTCTTTTCTGTAATGATCCAGAGAGCCCTCTCCAGAATTGTTCTGGAAAGGAAGAACGGACATGGTTATTTGGGTCATACCCGGAATCACGGATCCCTTCCTGTTTCCTGAAAAAAACAGGAAGTATGCAGTCACTGAGACAACCAGAAACAGGGCAAGATAAAAGAACGGTCTTTGAAAAAGACTAAGCGGCTTTTTATACTTTACGGACTTTATGTCCAGCCCGGTTGATTCCAGGTCTTTGAGGATTTCGTCACAATCCTGATAACGGTTCTCAGGATTTTTGTGAAGGCACTTCATGATGATTTTTTGGAGAGTGGGAGGCACATCAGACTTCAACTCGGTTATGGGAGGGGGTTTCTCCTGGAGATGCTTTTGAATGTATTCTTTTGCTGTGTGCGCCTCAAACGGCAGTTTTCCAGTGAGCATTTCAAATAATATAATTCCCAGAGAGTAAATATCTGTTCTTTGATCGACTTCTTCGCCTTTTGCTTGTTCAGGTGAGATATAAGGAAGGGTTCCTGCGACTTTCTTTTTCCGCTCCATTTTACGAGCTTTAAGAGATTTGGATACTCCAAAATCCATGATGTATGCATGGCCACTGTAGTCGATCATGATGTTGCGCGGTTTTAGGTCCAGATGGACAATATTTTTCTGGTGAGCTGCCTTAAGCCCAAGGCATATCTGTTTGGCAATAGAGATGGTGGTTTCAGCACTGAGTGCCCCGGAGGTGTGAATAAGGTCTTTGAGGTCGTGTCCTTTGATATACTCCATAGATATGAATTTAATATCATTCACTTCACCAAGGTCGTGTATTCGTATCACATTTTCATGGGATATGGATCGAGCCAGGATAGTTTCTTCTTTAAAATTCTGTATGAAATGGGGATCTTTGGAATAGAGAGGGCGGATCATCTTGAGGGCGACAGTTATATTCAGTTCAGTGTCTTCTGCCTTGTAGACTCGTCCCATCCCTCCACGGCCGATCTCTTCAATGATCCGGTATCGGGGTCCGAATTTTTCACCGGGTGAAAACCCAAGAGTATCCGTCGCTGCTTTTTCATAAGAATCAGTGTAAGTTAAGGTCTCTGCTTTTTCTATTAAAATGAATCCGCATTTGTCACAAAATTGATTGCCTTCAGGATTAAGAGATTGACACTGAGGGCATTTTATAGTTTTGTCTTTATTCCCCATTACTAGTAATATATATATAAAAAATGTCAGAAGTCAATCTTTCATCTGAGGAAAAAGGTGATTGATTTCTCAATTTTAAAAAAGGAGAGCAAGGATGAGTGAGAAGAAGTATCTGCACTCAAAAGGATGGTCCCGCCGGACATTTATGGGGGCTGCGGCTGCATCACTGGCGTCGCTTTCAATAGCGCCTCTTAGAGCCGGAGCGACCCGCGTATCCACGGGGCAGAATTCTGCGGGCTTTAAGCTGAAATACGCTCCCTCGCTCGGGATGTTCCGGGAGCATGCGGGAGAGGACCCTGTGGACAATCTGAAATTTGCTGCTGACCAGGGATTTAAGGCTGTTTTTGATAACAGCTTGATGAGCAGGCCTTCAGAGGTTCAGGAAAAGATCGCCTCAGAGCTGAACCGCCACGGCATGGAACTTGGTCCTTTTGTGGCCTATGCGGATTTCAAAGTGGAGTCCTTTGTTTTGGATAAGGAAGACGTCCGCCTTATGCTCAAACAAAAAATGAAGGATGCTGTACAGACAGCCAAGCGCACCAATGCCAAATGGACGCTTGTGGTTCCCGGGCGATATAACCAGAAGATGGAGTGGGGCTACCAGACAGCCAATGTCATAGAGAACTTGAAATATTGTGCTGATATTTGTGCTCAAGCCGGTTTGATCATAGTCATTGAACCTCTTAATCCATGGGATCATCCGGGACTGTTTCTTAAAAACATGCCGCAGGCATTTCAGATCTGTCAGGCTGTCAACAGCCCTTACTGCAAAATCGTTGATGACCTGTATCACCAGCAGATATCTGAAGGCAATCTCATTCCGAACATTGACCGGTCCTGGACAGAAATCGCCAGTTTTCATCTCGGTGACAATCCCGGACGAAATGAGCCGGGCACAGGAGAAATCAATTTCAAGAACATCTTCAAACATCTCTACAGCAAAGGTTATAAGGGAGTTCTGTGTATGGAGCATGGAAAAAGCCTTCCAGGAAAAGAAGGCGAGAAGGCAGTCATAGATGCTTATAGGGCCTGTGACGCCTTTTAACCCAGGTTAATATGCATGAGAAGGAGAAAACATGGATAGAGAGAAAAACAATTCAAGTTTAACCCGCAGAGAGTTTATAAAGGTTTCATCAGCCGCTGCTCTGGCTGCGGCCATTCCTTCTTCCGGGCTTGTTTACGGATCAGAATCGGGCCGCATCCGGGTAGGAATGATAGGCTGCGGGGGCCGCGGCACAGGGGCTGCCATGAATTGTGTGGAGGCATCACCAGATGCGGTGATCACTGCCATGGGAGACCTGTTTAAGGACCGGCTGGAGGGGTCTTACAAACGCCTGGCTGAGGAGCTGCCGAAAAGCAATCTGGCTGTAACAAGAGATACCATGTTTACGGGATTTGATGCATATAAAAATGTGCTTGCCGCAGATATTGACATGGTCATTATGGCTCCGCCGCCTCATTTCAGGCCCCAGCACCTCAAAGCAGCTGTGGAAGCAGGAAAACATGTTTTCATGGAAAAACCGGTGGCTGTGGACCCAGTAGGCATCCGGTCTGTGATGGCCAGCTCAGAATTGGCCAGGGAAAAAAATCTGAGTATTGTTGCAGGGACCCAGCGTCGGCATCAGGAGCATTACCTTGAAGTCATGAAGCGCATTCACAACGGGGATATCGGTGATATCGCTGCAGGCCAGTGTTACTGGAATCAGGGAGCGCTCTGGGTTGAACGGGCTATGATGAACTGGGTAGGCTACAAGACAAAGGGCTGGTCGGATATGGAATGGCAGATTCGAAACTGGCTTTTTAGCGCGTGGCTTTCAGGAGACCATATTGTTGAGCAGCATGTTCACAACCTGGATGTCATCAATTGGGCCATGGGCTCTCATCCCATAGAGTGCTCTGGAATGGGAGGCCGTCAGGTTCGGACAGAACCTCAGTATGGAAATATCTTCGACCACTTTGCCGTGGAGTATGAATATCCAAACGGAGCGCGTGTAATGAGTATGTGCCGCCAGATACAGGGATGCAGTGAAAATGTATCGGAGCGTGTGATCGGGACAAAAGGGGTCTCTTTTACATCCGGAGTGGAAGGGCGTATCACAGGAGCCCTTTCCTATGAGCATGAAGAGGAATCTCCCAATCCTTATGTCCAGGAGCATGCAGACCTTATTGCCAGCATCAAATCCGGTACGCCTTTGAATGAAGGCCGGCAGGTGGCGGAAAGCACCATGACCGCTATTATGGGGCGCATGAGCGCCTACACAGGGCGCGCTCTGAAATGGGACTGGGTGATGAACGCCTCCAAATTGGACCTGACTCCTCCTGCTTACGAGTTCATAGAGCTTCCTCTTGATCCTGTGGCTGTTCCCGGCGAGACACCTCTTATATAGAGCAAATTTAGTTCTAATTATCTTCGTCTTTCAAAACTCCCTCTCTCAAACTGGCTCATGATATTGCGAAGGCGTTGAAAACAAGCGTTGATGACCTTTTTATCTTTAATGATCGTTAAGAGGAGAGTTGATATATTAGATAACCCCGTCCATATTTTGACCATCCCCTGGTCAGGATATGAATTCCAGAAAGAGCGTCCTTCCTAATAACAGGTTCAGTAATATAGGGTGGTACCTTATGGAGCGTCCCCTATAATTAAATTTTTAAAATATTGAATATTTATGTTGAAAAGTTAGTATAGATTTAAGTGGAACTAAAAAAGGAAATTTCCGTATTTATTAGAAGGAGGAGTTCAATGAAAAAGATGCGAACACATTTTGTCTTGTATTTATGCCTTATTTTTATGCTTATTCCTCAATTTACTCTTTCCGGCCAAAAAGCTTCGCTCGCAGGCCACTGGGAAGGGTCTATTGATATCCCTGGAATGAAGCTGGAAATTCTTATTGATTTCAACCAGAAAGATGATGGTTCGTGGGAAGGCAAGATATCCATTCCTGCTCAGGATGCAAAAAACCTGCCGCTTGAGAACATCACTCTGGAGGGGGGCAGTGTTGGCTTTGAAATGAGCGGGATTCCCGGTGAGCCGGCTTTTAAGGGAACGTTCAATGAAGATGGCTCTCAGATAGCTGGAGATTTCACTCAGAGCGGGCAGGAATTTCCGTTTGTCCTCGAACGGGAAGTCAGCCCTGTTGTCAAAGCTAAAAAAGCGTTGGCGGATTTTGACGAGCTGGTTAACAGGGGACTGGAAAGCCTAAAAGTGCCCGGAGTGGCTGTGGCAGTGATCAAAGATGATGAGGTCATTTTGGCCAAAGGATACGGCTTCCGTGATGTTGAACAGAAAATCCCTATGACGGCAGATACACTCCTGGCTATAGGGTCAGCTTCCAAAGCCTTTACCACCTTTGCCATGGGAATTCTGGTGGATGAAGGCAGGTTGGATTGGGAGACTCCTGTACATAACTATATCCCCTGGTTTAAGCTTTATGACCTTTTTGCCAGCCAGCACCTGACACCCCGGGACCTGGTGACTCACCGCTCAGGACTTCCCCGTCATGACCTGGTGTGGTACAACAACTACCAGGCTTCCCGCGAGGAGTTCGTCAGAAGACTGGCGTATCTCAAGCCTACGGCTGATCTGAGGGAGAGATTTCAGTATAATAATCTGATGTTTCTTACGGCCGGATACCTGGTGGAAGTACTTACAGAGCAGCCTTGGGAAGAGGCCATCTGCTCCTATGTGCTCAAACCTCTGGGAATGGAAAGGACTAATTTTTCAGTTGTGGATTCACAAAAGGATGACGATTATGCTCTTCCTTACCGTGAGGAGGACGGAGAAATCAAGCGGATTCCGTTTCGAAACATAACCAATATCGGTCCGGCCGGCTCCATCAATTCCTGTGTGAATGAGATGAGCCGGTGGCTGCTGGTCCATCTCAATAAAGGGATGATCGACGGCAGGCAGATCATAAATGCCCAGACTCTGGAAGATATGCATCTGGCTCATATGCCTACAGGGGAAACGCCGGCCATACCTGAAGTCACTCCTTCTGATTACGGAATGGGATGGTTTGTGGATACCTACAGGGGACACAGCCGGATTCATCATGGGGGAAATATTGATGGATTTTCAGCCATGGTCAGTATGCTTCCCAGAGATGGACTGGGATTTGTGGTGCTGGCAAACAAGAACGGCACATCCCTGCCGGAGCTTCTCATCCGGCATGCTGCGGATCTCATATTGGAACTGGAGCCCAAAGACTGGATTAGCCTGGCAGCTGAAAGAATAGCAAAAGGAGAGGAAGTTGAAGAGGAAGCGGAAAAGAAAAAGCAAACGCGCCGGGTAACAGGCACACAGCCCGCCCATGAATTAGAAGACTATTCCGGTGATTATAATCATCCGGGATACGGAGATATCAAAGTATTTCAAAAGAACGGGAGTCTCTTTTTTACCTATAATGAGATCACCACTCCGCTGGAGCACTGGCATTATGAGACATTCAACGGAAAGGAGGCGGATGACCCGACCTTTATGGATATGAAGCTCACCTTCCGCACCAATGTAAACGGATTGGTGGCATGGCTGGAAGCTCCTTTTGAATCCACTATGGAAGAGATCGTTTTTAAGAAAAAACCAAGTGCCCGGCTTTTTGATCCGGAGTACCTCAAGCAGTTTGTCGGGAAATACACGCTTATTGATCAGATCCTGACCATAAGTTTAAAAGGGAACAGGCTTACGGTCTACATCCCCGGCCAAATGGTATATGATCTGGAACCTGTATTAGGAGAAGAGTTCGTGCTTAAACAGGTTAAGGTGATTGGTTTGAGATTCAAGACAGATGATAAAGGGCAGGTGACAGCTCTTGAAATCATTCAGCCAGAGGGGATTTATGAAGCCGAGCGGGTCAAAGAAGAGAAGGAGTGATGCGTAGAGAAGTTTTATGAATAATTGGGTTTTTTCCCCGGAGACAGGAAGAAGTCAAGGATTATATAAAGACTGATAAGGGAGCTGACCACCAATAAAGTCCAGATCGCAATATCAAGCTGGTTTATGACAGCAAAGGCCATTATAAGAAAAAGCAGGAGCGCTCTTGACTCACTGGTGTCTCCCCTGGTTTTATTTTGAAAATAGTGGATGGTTATGTAATACAGGGTGACGTGCAAAAAGTAAACAGCGGATGCCAGGAGGGCGAGAATAAGCCATATATTCTGACCTGAGGCGCGGTACACTCCTAATCCGATAGAGGCAAACAGAAGAAACTCTAAGATTCTATCCAAAAAAATATCCAGATATTTGCCGTATTCTGTCTTTATATCTTTGGCGCGGGCCAGCATTCCGTCAGCACAGTCCACGATTGAAGAAAGCTGGACCAGAATACCTGCCGCTATAAACCAGGAAGTCCTGCCTGTGGAAAAGCAGACAGCCCCGGCTGTTCCGATCAAAAAAGAGGCCACAGAGACTTGATTCGGAGTGACTTTTGTGGGTTTCAGTGCCTGGACAAGGGGCCAGGCCAAAGGCCTGTTTATCCAGGCATTGACCTTGATGAAATGGGAGATTAAAGGATGTCCGGCTTTTTTAACCGCTTTCAAGTATTCAGTTTTTGTCGTAAAGTTTTGCATAGATTTTATTTTTCGCGTAGTTGAAATCATCCTGAGTGTCAATTTCCGCCCAGGGCTTATCAGTCAGGAGAATTCCAAATGGGCAGGATTTATGTGTCAGGATATCAAATCCTTTTTCAAAGAAGTGGTTAAGCTCTCCATTTTTCTCAAGGGAATTGAATTCGTTGATCAGGGGGAGGATGGTTTTCCTGGAAATTTTGTTAATGCCTATGGCTTCTCCCATACACTTGGCAGGATTCAGGTCCTTTCCGATTCTGGATATGATCCCGTTTTGTGTGATGACTTTGACTTCTTCTTCGTCCAGATCGATGCTGTTATCCACAACCACACAATTTTTTTTAGGATGGTTGAGGAGGTCGGTCAGGATAGTCCAATCAAAGATCACATCACCGTTAATAAGAATAAAATCATCATCCATCTGTCTAAGGGCAAGATGAAGAGAGAAGGCTGTGTTTGTTCTCAAATAATCATGATTGGTGACATAACTGATGTGGGGATAGCCGCGTTCCTTTATAAGCTCTTTGATCCGTTCTTCTTTAAATCCAGTGACAAGCATGATTTTATCGATTCCGACTTTTTTAAAGTTTTCTATGGCATATTCCAGGATACTTTTTGTGCTGAATTTAAGAAGACATTTAGGGATTTCTCGTGTGTATGGAAGAAGCCTGATTCCTCTTCCGGCACATAGTATTACGGCTTTCATTAATCGTATCTCAATTGAAAATTTTTACTATTATATACAATATTCATTCAGAATGAAAAGAGAAAACATTCAGAAGGTGAATATTGTATAATGAATCGATGCTTATGTTTAGAAATAAAATCAAAAAGAATTATTTAGATGGATGGTTGTATGATATATTTCTGGGAACAGCCCTTAAAAGGATGAGGAAATATGTGGCTTCTTATATAAACGAATTTCGCTTATTCCCGGCTCTTGACCTCTGCTGTGGGACAGGAGCTCAGTGCCGATTTATTCAAAAAGGCAATTCTGTAGGAATTGATTTGGATAGAAAGGTTTTGGATTATGCAAAATCCAGGGCACTGTATGCATCTTTTATATGCGGGGATGGAGCAGGCCTTCCCTTTAAAAACAATAAATTCCAGTCAGTGGTCATTTCCTATGCTCTTCATGAAAAATCGGAAGATGTTCGAAGCAAAATGATAAAGGAAGCCAGAAGAGTGCTCAAAAAGAAGGGAAAATTGCTTATCATAGATTATGAAAGGCCAATGGATTTTCCATCCAGAATGGGAAGAATAGTAACTTATTTCATTGAAAGGATGGCCGGAAAGGAACACTTCCGGAATGGACAGCAGTTTTTAAAACAGGGGGGACTGGAAAGATTCCTTAAAAAATATGAAATAAAAGTCATCAAAAACCGCTGGTTAAAACTGGGAAACAGCAGGCTTATTATAGGCACATTTGAGACAAATTATGTTGATTATTTTTATTGACTTTTATTATTTTAGTTGATATATAAACACAACAAAAAAATGAACATCGCCATTTTTTTATGGATAGTTCAGGTTAGTAAAACTTGGCTTGCTCAATTGTAAAACGGAAGAATTCAGCATACTGTTCGCTCCCGTACCACCAACCGCCATGCAGTTGCGAAGGTATGGTATAGCCACCGAATTCCTGCTCCTCCTTGATGACCACACCAAATGGAACATACTCTTTGATATCATCTTTCCAGCGCGGCAGTACCACCTCCTTCAGTCTGCCTTCCTCATCAATGGTAAGTATGAGAGTGGCGGTCAGGTCATCTACGGTAACCGTGACTTTGGCGTGAAGGCTATCCACCTCCTGCCAGACTGCGCCATATTGTGGCAGAAACGTAGTTGGCAGCCAACATGACTCCCCGAGTAGACGTCCTGCCGCTGATTTGGCGATATCCGGATTCGATGCGTTCACTATCGGCAGCAGTCCCAGGAGGGAGATGCGCATACGGCCACTTCCATCAGCATAGTGATCTGTCGCGCGCATAAAAACAGGACCGACAGCTTTTGCCTTTGCCTTCCAGATAAAACCGCGCCCAGGTGTGAGTATCTGGGTCGCCTGAAGCGGCATCCATGTCCCATCTTCTTTGGGTTTGAGCATTCCCGACATCTTCAGTTCCGCCCGCCGTGCCAATGGTGTGCCGGGCTTGATGGCATGTAACAGATAGCGCTGCGCCAATTCAGGCAAACCCTCGACAGCAGCCTGAGAGAAAACTTTCTCCAAGTCTCCCGAGACCTGGAGCGAACTCCAGATGCGGTTCACCCGTGATTCATCAACAATACGCAGTACCCCGAGTACTGCAATTACCAGCAAAATAATGCCGGCTAAAACCAAAATAATGATTCCGAATATTTTCATTATTTGAATCTCCTTCTTTCAAACATAATTAATCTGATCTATTCATGAATTTTAAAGCATGGTCAAAAATGATTCAAGAAATGTGCCTTAAGAAGAAATGACTAGATTGCTCTGTTGAGTGATAGAATCGATTTTAGAGTGGAGTAATAATGTGTAAACAGTTGTTTCATGCTCCGGGTCCAGAATGGCGGGTATGGGGCAGCGATCAAACATGCGAAAGAAGTTTGGAATGATTTTTATTCAGGTTATCCCATAGAGGTTTTCTTTCTTGATGACTCTGTGGACTTTTTCATGGTCTGTGATTAGGTACTGATGCAGGACCAGAAACCTTATATCGCTGAAGGTCTCCTTTTTTGTTTGTTACGTAAACCTGGATCAGTTTCAGAGTGACTTTGACTTCATGTTTGAGTTCTTCCTGCTCTTTTCTGGATTGGTTCAAATCCGACCCTGCTCCTGTTTTTTTGGATATGATTTGCTATACAAAGCTCATAATCTGTATATATATTCGGGATGAAGAATTCTCATTGATTGAAAAATAGAGTAAAATGAATTTCCGCAGGATTGAATAGCGGAGAGGAGGACAAATATGAGTTTGATTTTTGCTCAGGATTTGACCAAAGTCTATGCTCTTGGCGAACAGCGTGTCGAAGCTTTGAGATCTGTGAATTTTGCCGTGGAGCCGTCATCTTTTGTCTCATTTGTAGGGCCTTCAGGAAGCGGGAAGACAACACTTCTGAATCTCATTGGATGTATGGATAAGCCCACATCAGGGAGCCTCAGAGTAGCCGGAATAGATACTTCCAGTCTTTCCAGGAGAGAGGCGGCAGAATTCAGGGGCAAAAACCTGGGGTTTATTTTTCAGGATTTTAACCTGATGTCGGTGCTAACAGTGTATGAAAATGTGGAATATCCTTTACTGGTGGTTCAAAATGTATCAGCGGCTGAAAGAAAAGAAAGGATTTTAACGCTTCTGGATACGGTCGGAATGCTGGATCAGAAGGACAAGCATCCGGATCAGATATCAGGAGGCCAGAAACAGAGAGTGGCGGTTGCCCGGGCTCTGGTCACCAATCCCAGCCTGGTTCTGGCAGATGAACCGACCGCTAACCTGGACAGCAAGACCGCATTTAGAGTTATAGATACCATGCACAAAATGAAAGATGAGTTAGGAGTGACTTTTATTTTTTCCACCCATGACAGAAAGATTGTGGGTGAAGTGGAGACCATCTATACGCTCACTGACGGTATGATCACCGGAAAAGCCTCAGGAAAAGGAGGCGGCCATGTTTAAGCTGGTGAAGATAGCGCTGAGAAACCTATTGAGATATAAGAGGCGGACTCTTCTGACTTCTTCTCTTATTGCCGTGGGAGTGACATTTGTGCTTGTTTTTGTGTCTTCTTCCAGTGCTTTCAAGAATCTCATGATCAGCCAGATAACAGATTCCATGCTCGGCCATATTCAGATTCATAAGCAGGGCTATATGGCCTCCATTGACAGCCTTCCCCTGACTTTGAACCTCGATCAGAAAGATATAGAAAAATTGGAAAAGGCCGTAAATTCTATGTCTGGGATCAAGGCTTATTCTCCCAGGATTAAGTTTGCGGGAATGTTCAGTAATTTTATGGAAACCACGAATATAAGAGTCAATGGGGTTTATCCTGATAAGGAGGAGGCTGTAGCCCCGCTTCTTCCGGGAAGGGTCAAGCAGGGGGAAAAAGTCATCAAAAAAGGAGAGATGTTCATCCCGGAACTTCTGGCCAAAGGCATGGAGGTCAAGGTCGGAGATACAATAGTGGTTATTGCTACTAATCGGGATGGCTCGGTCAATGGAAAGCAGTTCCGGGTAGGTGCTGTTATTGAAAGCGTGACAGGTCCCGGGGGAAGAGACGGATATATGCATATTGAAGATGCCATGGAGATGCTCCGTATGGATCAGATGGAGGTCAGCGAAGTCGCCATTAGGCTGGATGATTTTGATAAACTGCACAGTGTGAGCGCTGCCCTGGACGCAGCTCTTTCCGACCAGCTCAATAAAGCAGGAAAACCTGTCTTTGATGTACGGACGTGGGAGGACCTGTCTCCTTTTTATAATGTGTCCCGGATGATAGAGGTCATGACATTCTTCATAAGGCTTATGCTGATCGCCATTGTTTTGATCAGTGTTATGAATGTGATGATTATGGCAGTTTATGAAAGGATAAGGGAAATCGGAACCATGGCTGCTATAGGCACCAAACCAGGTAAGATACTTTTTCTTTTTCTCATAGAGGGATTTTTCTTGGGATTGACAGGCACTCTGGTCGGGATTGTGTTCACCTGTGCAGTGACCTATGTCATCAATGCTGTGGAGATATCGTTTAATTTTGGCCGGCAGATAGGGCTGGTGCTTTCTCCCCGCCTTGAACCCGGACAGATTTTTCTCATATCAGGTATTGTCATTCTGGTTTCCATACTGGCAGCTCTGCAGCCTGCTTATAAAGCTTCCAGAATGGAGCCTATCAATGCTTTAAGGCATGTGTGATGAGAAATCCAGATATGGCTGGTCGCTCCCTTCAGATTTTTAACGCCATTCTCCTTCGTTTTTCTCGGCTCCTGCGTAACTCCCCCCGTCCGTGGGTCAGACATACTCGTCGCCCGGCTTTGCCGGGTGCCCTCGAAAAGCCTCATCCGAAGGCTAAATCTTCAATGTCGCTTCAGCCATACCTGGATTTCTGAAAGATAAAAATTTGAATTGTGAATGATTCGGGATAGAAATGTAAAGACTTGAGATAGTATGTTTGGACAATATATTATAAAATCATTATTGAAAAGAGAAAGATTGTTCAGGAGTGCAGAGATGGATCGATTTTTTGGAATTTGTTTAGCGCTTCTCATGGTTGTACCTCTCTCAGCACAGGACGGGAATGACATTTTAAAAAAGCTGGATAGGAATTTAAGTCCTGAATCCTTTGAGTCTTACAGGAAGCTGATCAATATCGAACCGAACGGCCGCAGAAAGGAATTTGTCCTGTTTACTGTGAAAAAGGGGGCGGATAAGGTGGCAGCGCTTTTTCTGGCCCCGGATAGTGAAAAGGGGCGCAGCACCCTGCGGTTGGATGAGAACATGTGGCTGTATATCCCTAATGTAGGGAGACCCATAAGAGTCACCAGTATGCAGTCCGTAGTGGGAGGAGTGTTCAATAATGCTGATATTCTCCGGTTGGATTATGCTGAAGAGTACTTTGTTGAAAAAACAGAAGACCTGGAAACAGAATGGCTGCTTCATACAAAGGCCAAGACGAATTCGGTGGCTTATGACCACCTGAGGATATGGGTGGATAAGGACCGGATTCTTCCTAAAAAAATCGAGTGCATGACTGAAGCTTTTATGCTCATAAAGACCATTCATTTCAAGGAGGTCAAGGATTTCGGAGGAGGTATTGTCCGGCCTTCGGTGATGGAGACGGACAGCCCTCTTCATGAAGGGTATAAATCGGTCATGATATTTGCGAGCATCGCAGGAAGGGAATTGAAAGATGAGGTCTTTACATTGACCTTTATGCCCAATATGGAAACTTTGCGCAAGTGAAATACCTAACATGCTTTCTTCTGATAGGTTCTCTTTTTATACGGCCGGCTAATGCCCAGGAAGATTATTCTTTTGACCTTTCAGAGATAGAAAAAAAGGCCTTTCAGTTCGGGGGGTACCTGGAGGCAAGGCCTGTTTTTTCTCTTCTTGACCGGGAATCTCGATTTTATTCCCTGATTTATTATGACAGCGAACAAAAAAAGAAGGCTATGGAATGCAATTTCAAGGCCCTGCTGGATTTGAGCTATGAAAGAGGGATCGCCAAAGCCCAGATACGTCTTAATGCGGACCTGAACCATTCTCATTCGGATTGGTCCCAGGATTTCGACCTTTATGAAGGCTATCTTTCACTCAAACCTTCACTGCACTTTCATATAGATATTGGGAAAAAACGCCTGAAGTGGGGCAAAGGTTATGCCTGGAATCCGGTTGCGTTTATTGATAATCCTAAAAATCCTTTTGACCCGGACCTCGCCCTGGAAGGATTCACAGTGATCTCTGCTGATTATATCAAGAGTTTTTCGGGTAAGCTCCGGACGTTGACCTTGACAGGGATTCTGATCCCGGTTTTTAAGGATGTGAACAGCCAGCTGGGCCGGCACAACACTCTGAATTACGGGGGAAAGGTGTATTCTCTGCTGTTTGACACAGATATTGACCTGATGTTTCTGGCCGGACCGGGGATTTCTTCACGGTACGGGATTGATTTTTCACGCAATATCACCTCAAATATTGAAATACACGGCGAAGGAGCCTATTGGACAGAATATTCCAAAAGAGTTGTTGATGATGAGAGCGCTTTAGATCAAAAAAAGAGAGACGGCTGCAGTTATCTCCTGGGTATCCGGTATCTCACGAAAAGCAACACCACCTTTTTTCTGGAATATTACCGCAACGGGAGGGGATACACACAGAAGGAGATGGAAGATTACTATAGTTTGATCGACAGCGGTTATGATATGTATCTGATGTCGGGAATTGAGGATGAACTCGATCTGGCATCGTCTTTTACAGGATTCCGCACCTTTTCTCCGGCAATAAATTATCTCTTTCTTCGTATCCTTCAAAAAGAACCTTTTAATATCGTCTATTTCAATCCTTCTCTTACCAGTATCTGCAACCTGGGAGACGGCAGTTTTTCTCTTGTTCCGGAACTGCTCTATACTCCGGTCACAGACCTTGAACTTAGGGCCAGGGCCATGTTTCTGGTGGGGAATAGGGGCACAGAATTCGGAGAGAAACAAAACAATTTCCGGCTGGAACTGCGTATTCGCTATTACTTCTAATCTGAATTATTCATAAAATATGTATGTATTTTTTTTATTTTCCTGAGGCAGAGCGGATGAATTCAGCCAGATCCTTTTTCAGCTTGGCCAGCGACGGTTTGCGGATGTACATCATGTGACCTGCCTCATAATAGCCCATATGCACTCTGTCTTTGAACTCATCATTCAGCCCGATTTGAGAAAAGGTGTATTCTGTTCCAAAATAGGGAGTGGCTCCATCATAATAGCCGTTTGCCGCAAATACCTGGAGATTCTCGTTCTCGCTCATGGCTTTGCGCAGTGTCTCTGCCATATACGGGACAGCTTCGATGTTTCTTCTTGTGCCTAAGGTCTGGGAAAAATTCCAGGGGTAAACATTTCCGTAGATGTTGTATGGGATTTCCTTATGAAAGTTAAGTTCTTCACGAACATAGTGGTTAAACATTGTTGAAAAGGCGCCCATTATAGCGGCGCTTGAAGGATCGAATTCATAATTTTCACCGGCCGCATCTTCGTCTCTTCCGGTGAAACGGCTGTCCAGACGACCCACGGTTTTAAACTCGTTTCTGAGCAGTTCTTTTACAAACCGATCGTGGCGGACGCGGAGATTTGACTGGGAAATATATTCCTCCGAAAGACCCGTATACAGGGCAAGCTTCTTTACGATATCCGTTTTTTCTGGTTCAGGCAGGCGGTTTCCTTTTAAGAGAGCTACTGAATAATCATTGAGCGCAAAGTTTTCAACCTCATCCAGCAGTTCGGTCAGATCTCTGTTTTGCAGTTCCGGAGAAAGTTTTTTGTGGTACCAGGCCGTAGCCGTGTAGTGGGGAAGAAAAAGCACATAAGGAGTGTTGTTTCCTTTACTGAACCCGATGGTAGAGAAATCCAGAACTGAGGATACAAGGATGATGCCGTTGAGATACATCCCGTACTGGCGCCCCTGGAGAAAGCCGGAAAGCCCTGCAGAACGAAAAGTGCCGTAGCTTTCCCCCATTAAAAATTTAGGAGAGGACCACCGTTCAAATTGAGTGATGTACAGCCGGATGAACTCACCCACAGAAGCAAGGTCTTCCTGGACTCCATGGAACTGGCTTTTTTTCTCTCCGGGCAGAGGGCGGCTGTATCCGGTTGATACAGGGTCGATGATAACGAGGTCTGTTACATCCAGAAGAGAGTACTCATTGTCTTCAAGCCCAAAAGGGGGTTTTACTGAAAAGCCCTCTTCTGTCATGCGGATCCTTCTGGGGCCTAAACATCCCATATGAAGCCAGACAGAGGAGGAACCGGGCCCGCCGTTATAGGCAAAAGTAATGGGACGTTGGGATAAATCCTTCACATTGTCTCTTGTGTAAGCTGTAAAAAATATTTGAGCTCCCGGCTTCTCATCTGGCTTATTGACAGTGAGTTCTCCTGCTGTGGCTGTATAGGAGATGTTTTGATCGCCGATCTTAACCGTATGGTGGGTTTTGGACAGCGCTTGTTCTTCAATAGGTTTGTTATCAGATTCTTGTGCTGATGTTACCGAGTAAAAAAACAGTAACATAGCAATGATAAAAACGAAAAAGTTTCTTTTTTCCATATTTATTCCTCCTATCCCCTTTATCAGCGCAGAATGGTATTAAAAAGAAGCTTGAATGTTCCATGCATCTGGCATCTGTTTTGGGGGCTGAATCCCATGAGAATGATCTGGCCCTTGCCGTATTGTACTGACACCATCCCCGCTTTTTTAGATAGATACTCTTCTCCGATGAGCCATCCGCTTTGAAGGAGGTCTCTTTGCTTATAACGGACAATGACCTCATAGTCTTCATTATGGTTGCCTGGGGTGATCTCAAAGGCAGGATTTGAACGGAAAAGAACCAATCCTTCTGACGGCATCCCATAGGCAAAAGCATTCTGGTTGTTAAAGGTTGCTTTTAGCGTTGAACCCGGACAGAAAAACTCTTTGGGATCCATACGGTCCACCACATTACGGACATTTAAAGCAAATTCCTCAATAGCAAAACCGCAGGCATCTCCGAATGTGACCAGGATTCCGCCGTTTTTGACAAATGATTTTATCTCTTCCACGCCTTCTTTCCCTATTCCGCTTCTGTATTCTGGCGGGCTCTGTCCCATATAGCGGCGGTACCTTTCAGGCAGTTCGCCCTTGATCACGGCCGGTGAATCATCAGGGAAGATGAAGACGTCATAGTTTTTGTTAAGGTTTCCTTTTTTTATTTCCGTGTCTTTGACACTGGTATAGGGGAAGGCAAAGTTTTCGAAAACCAAACGTGTCCAGCCCTCATCCATATTTCCTCCGAAATAACGCTGGTACATACCTGTCCGCATGCGCTTGAGTTCATGGGTCCACTGGGCCGCATCGCCGCCGTAAGACTTGAAGTCCACTCCGGTGAGATCAGCCACATCCTGAAGCAGGGTTTTCGAGCCCTCTGTGACAATAAAATCTCCCGTATTGAGTTCCGAGGTCTTTTTATCGACTCTCATGACGTGAGCGCCTTTATTGAGAAGAAGATTGACAGCCCAGTAACTGTTGTTCATCCTTCCGTCCAGTACATACATCTCGCTGTCAGGATCGACCTCTCCTTTGACGGTATATTTTTCTTTGATGATTTGAAAATCTCCGTCGACAGATTCATTTATTGGATCGACACGGACCCCCATAAATTCATTCATGGTGTGAGTAGCCAGGTCATAAGGCCGCAGAGGGGAACCGTCGTCATCTCTGGTCCAGTCGTTATCCGCATAGAAAGTGCGTCCGATGAGATTTCTAATGAGTCCCATTTTTGGCTGTGCCAGAGAGATGAGGAAAGAGCCTTCAGGGTAGATGATTCCGTTTACTGTGAACGGGCTTTGAGCTGCCTTTATTTCAATACCTGAGAGCAGAAGCGTGTTGACCATTTTGACGGCTGTAAGATAGTCATGCTGGATTCTGGGAATCACATAGGCACAGGGGCTTCCATTGGCGCCCCGTTCGGTTTGTCGTTTGGCTTTGAGATAGGCGTTCCACAGGACAGTGTCTTTATGCCGGGCAGCGATATCCAGAAGAGCCCAGGCTGAAATTTTAGTCTGTTCCACAATATCACGCAGGGTCCACCAGCCGCCTTCCCATGGGTGAGGAAAATTGCTCTGAGCCTCATATTCAGGAAACTGCCTTGAGCCTCCTTCAAGCTGATCGGGATGGATAAAAATCGGGGAAGCAAGTCTGGTGCTGGCTGATTCGGTCAGCATGCCGGCTATGTTGTGAAAAGGGGTGATCCAGTGCCAACCGAAATGTCCCCAGCCCGGGAACATAGCATCATTTATAATGCCGGTCTTGTTGTTTTCTTCAAGTCTATAAGCGATGTGAGCGCCGTACCAGCTCAGCTCACGCCAGATAAGGGGATCCGCATAAGGACGGATGGGATCGCAGTAAGGCGGCACATAAAGCCGGGCGCCGTTGCTTCCCATCTGGTGATGGTCAATATAAGCCTGGGGGACCCAGTCTCTGTAGAGGATCTTGGCAGCATATTTTGATTCGACCAGATTCAGATAGTCTCCGTCTCTGTTGTTGTCATGACCTGCGTATTTATGATAAAGCCAGGGCAAACCCGCTCCCTCATACTCGGTTCCCACATATTTCCGGTACCAATCCGTGACCATGATTTCACCGTCAGGATTGAAACAGGGAAACATAAAGTACAGGACATTATCCAGGATCCTCCGGGTCTCTTCATCGTTTCTGCTCAGAAGGTCATAGGCCAGTTCAGGGGTCATCTGAGTGGGCCCTATTTCAGTGGCATGCAGGCTCATGGACTGAGATATAACGGCTTTTCCTTCGGGTATAAGTTTTTTGATTTCCTGTTCCTGAGTGCCTCTCGGATCACTGATGGTGGCGTTTATTTCCTGCAGACGATCCAGATTTGCCAGATTGTCAGGGGAAGAAATAATCACCAGGAGAAACGGATTTCCCATGGTGGAAGGGCCCATGTTTATGACTTTTATTTTCTGGCTCTCTTTTTCAAGGAGCATGAAGTAGTCGACGATCTTATCCCAGCGGGCCATTTTCCGGTCAGCTCCCATCTTGAATCCGAAAAAGTCCTCAGGAGTGGTGATTTCTTCCTGAGCCCTTAAAGAGGGGATTAAAAAGACAAGTAAAAGAAAAACAAATATAATACGAAGAGATTTTTTGTTATTTATCATACAGTCCTCCTTGTTGTTATGGGTTTAAGGTTTAAAACGCGGGGTTTTCTCTTTGAAATATGTTTCAATTTCTTACAGCCTGATAGAAAGATACTAAAATAAGGCGTATGGGTATGTCAAGAAGACTCTTTTATTCAGGGCTATTGAATCGGATTTTATAGGATTTTACGGATAGATAAACATTTCCCTTCTCATCTGTTTCAATAAAGTACATATGGTTTTTTGAGATATGTTCGGGTTGCGAGGGAAGCCCTGCCGTTCCCAGAAAATTTCCGTTCAAAGAGAAAACATCTACGGGAATAGGAGACTTTTTTTTTGAAATATCTTCAGGGATGCGGAATACAAAGGCATATTGATCGGAAAGACAGATATGATTGAAAAACGCTTTATTCCTTGGAATCAGGTCATATAAGCCATGTGTGACTTTTGGAGGCCAGCCCCGTTGGTCCGCATAGTCTTTTATTTCTTTTTTTAGATAATCTCTTTCTTTTTGATCTATTTTTTCGGGCTGGATATCCCTTTTAAGATACTTTATTTCATTTCCTTTGGAGTCCAGCAGAATGATTTCATATACAGTGCTTTTGGCAACAGCACTGAGTGAAGCATTATGAGCAAAGAGAAGCTCAGGAGCGTAGATATCAGAGCTGTAGCTGAACATGACCATCCGGCCGCTCTCATCAGGAGCGGATACGGAAAAGGAATTTTTGGATACAGAATAATACTTTTTCACTATCTTATTGTTCGGATCAACTGTTACCTGCTGCTGGTCTTCAGGTCCCCATGACCAGGCATAGTAAATATTTTCTCCAATATATCCCAGTGCAAGCCGATTGGATAAATGGACACGTTTGATGAATGTGCCGTCTGTTCTGTGAAAGGAAATATCATACATATCTTCACACACAGCTAGATGGCCCTGTTTGGTTACAATGATGCGGCCTGGTGATTGGAAGTCTCCGGGACCCTGCCCTTTCTGCCCGAAAGAAAGAATGAGATTTCCTTTGGGATCAAACTTTAATGCTTTTCTTTCCATGCGATCAAGAACATAGAAATTTCCATATTCGTCTTCACATACAGAGGAAATAGAGGAAAACAGATATGTCTCAGAACCGAGCTCCAGAGGATCAGATAGAATGATTGTGATGGAAGGGACTTCGGCTCTTATTGGATTTGTTCCAAGAAATATAACAACAACCAGCACACACAAGAAAAATGACTTCATTGTATTCTCTCTTTTAAATTATCCAGGTAAATTATTAAATTTATTTAAAAATGTTTTCACTAATATATACGGTAAGAGCGGACTCAATGTTACCTTGAATGTATGCCAGTTGTTGTCAATCAAACGAAAAACAGATTAGCCTTCAGGTTCGAAGTTGATTTTCTCCCGGTCTTTTCCGTTAACAAGGCCGATAATATTGTGTAGAGGGTCGCTTTTTGCGGAGAAATGCACATAGTAGAAATGAGCGGGGTCCTGGAAGTGAAAGAAAACGTACATATCCCGGTAGACATTGGAAGGATTTGTTTTGCATTTGACCCTGCCTGTGAGCTGAAAGGAAGTGACATCAAAGCCTTGAAGCAGGGACCAGGAAGTAGGAGCGTGCACAGGACGAAGAGAGCTTTTGTTGTATATTTTACATTCATTTTAAGCTCCGGTTTTTAAACAGGGATCCCGTCCGTATAGCCGGGATTCATCCATTCTAGGCTTTTGCTTTCAAAAAAAGGTTTGAGGTGAGAGGTCATCTGCTGCATTTTTTGGGCACTCATTGGCTTGAAATTTTTTAACAGTTGGATGTTCTTTTTCAGAACGTCCATGCCGTCAGTCCCTATGACTGCGGCTGAGACATGTTCCAGATTGAGGGCGTAATGGATCAAATCATCAGTATTGATATCAGGGACGGTTTCTTTGGGACGGATCACTTTCATAACCAGAATGCCCATGTTTTTTTTGGCAGCTTCGGGAATGGCTTTTTTTTCAAAATTTTCCTTCCCATCCGAGTAGTGATTGAGCGCGATAAGCATGGTGTCAAAGTCATAACGTCTGGCTGCTTCGGCCATGGCTTCTGCAGAGAGATGGCCCGAGAATCCGATAAACCGGGTCGCTTTTTCCTGTTTCAGTTTTATGAGAGCTTTTAACGCTCCGTTTTCAGCACCGATCTTATCGACATCTTCCAATGAGGTGATCAGATGGATCTGAAGTAGATCCACATGGTCTGTTTGAAGGCGCTTGAGGCTTTCTTCAAACTGCCTCATAGCTCCGTCATAAGTACGTTCTCCGAATTTTGTGGAGAGAAAAACTTCATCCCTGCGGTCTTTAAGTATCAGACCGTACCGTTTTTCAGCGACCACTCCATTATAAACATAGCTGTGGGCGGTGTCCCAATAGTAAAGACCATTGTCAAGGGCATGGGTAAGGATCTCCATGCTTTTTTCCGGATCTGTTACATTACAGAAACGGCTCCCTCCTCCGATTACGATCAAAGGAACCTTGATTCCTGTTTTTCCAAGTATCCGTGTGGGGAGCCCTTTGGAATCATAAACATTTTTTTTCTTAAAGAGCGATTCACAGGATAGACTGTTGACAGCCAGGGCTGCAGTAAGGGATGTTTTAATAAAATCCCGCCGGTTTAGTTTGTTCTTATTCATTTTTATCTCCCTTACCTTAAATAATACTTGTTAATTGCTGAAGCACGTTCTTTCCCCATAAGCTCATGAAAGAATTATATGAGTTTCATTTCTTGGATACAACCTTTTATTTTCAATATGCAGCCAAAGCCGCTCCAGAATTGTTTCCTGTTTGCAATCATAGGCTATATGGTGTAATTAAAAAGTTAGCCGGGACTGAGATGTTATATTAGAAGCAAAGGGAGTTCCGTATCCGATGATATTTTTATTGTAATAGCAGCTGTTGTTGCAATTTTCATTCGTAGCGCAAAGAATCTATAGGGTCTGAGTGGGCGGCTTTGAGGGCCTGGAAGGTAACGGTTATCTGAGCAATAAGAACGGAGAGAAGAGCTGTTCCAAAAAATATTGTCCAGGAAAGGGTAATCCTGTAGGGAAAGTCACTGAGCCAGCGGTGCATCAGATAATAAGCCACAGGCCAGGCTATGACATTGGCGATGAGGACCCATTTGGCGTATTCTTTGGACAGCATAAAAATAATTTTAGAAATAGAGGCCCCCAAAACCTTGCGGATTCCGATTTCCTTGGTTCTCTGTTCGGCTGTGAATGAAGCAAGACCGAAAAGTCCCAGACAGGAAATCAGAATGGCCAGAATCGTAAAGGTCCTTACGATTCCCATTTCCCGTTCCAGGCTTCTATAGAGCCGGTCATAGTCTTGATCCAAAAATCTGTATTCAAACGGGAATCCCGGATTGAATTTTTTTGCGGCTTTTTCTATGGCTGCAAGGGCTTCGGGAATATCTCCCGGCTTGAGCCGGATGAACATATAATTGTATTCGCGCATTTGAGGATTGTGATAAAGAAGAAGAGGCCCGATTTCCCTATTGAGCGGTGTAAAGTGAAAGTCCTTGACAACACCTATAACCTGAAGTGTGAGGCCTTCTTGAGAGAGACGGGCACCGATGATGTTATCCAGGTTCATGATCTCTGCGAACCGTTCGTTAATCAGAACATTTGAACCGCTGTTTTCGGTTCCTTTTCGGAAGGATTCTCCTTCGGCAATCTCCATTTGAAATGTTTCCAGAAAGTCAGGGTCTGCACCAAAATAAGTGACCAAAGGATTGATATTGGGTTCACGGCCCTCCCAGTCCCAATCCTGTCCGTTGTTGTAGATTCCGGTTGGAGAATGTGTGGTCAATGACACATTGTTTATCCCAGGACTCTGGAGAAGTTCATACTTCATGGAAGCATAGCTTTTCCTTAAATTGCCTTCCACCCGGATATAAAGAAGGTGCTCTTTATCAAATCCGAGATCTTTATTTTTTATGTATTTGACTTGATTGAAGACAACAAGAGTCCCGATGATCAATATCACAGAAAGAGAGAACTGTAGGACCACCAGTATTTTGCGGAAAAGGTCTCCTTTTTTCCCTGAGATGCCTTTTCCTTTCAATACGGCAGCAGGCCGGAAACTGGAAAGAAACAAAGCAGGATATATTCCGGCTATGATCCCGGTGAGAGCGGTCACAGCGAAGATGCCTCCTATCATTGGTCCATTGATGAGGCTTAAAAAATGAAGTGGTTTTCCGGTCAGTGTTCTGAAAAAGGGCATGAGAATTCTCACCAAAATCAAGGCAGTTATAAGTGAAATAAAGGTAAAAAGAATGGATTCTCCGAAAAACTGTTTGGTCACCTGGACTCTTCTGGCACCAACCACTTTCCGGAGGCCTACTTCTTTGGAGCGCTGGGAAGAGCGGGCTGTGGTCAGATTCATGAAATTGATGCATGCGATGATCAATATAAGAAAAGCAATAATGGTGAATATCCGAATCTGAACTATCCTTCCCCAGACTTGAAGATAGACTTGACTGAAGGGATAGAGAAAGGGCTCTGAATTCGTTTCAGGTCTGGAATCCCTGATGCGGTTTAAAATCTTTTTATTAAATGATTCCAGATCGAAATTTGGACCTACTTCCGCATAGGTCCTGAAGGCAAGATTGTACCAGGTCTTGGTATAGTCCTGCCTAAACACAGTATTGGCAAATTCCAGGGGAATCCATGCATTGAAGCGGATGGTTGAGTTATGAGGGATGTCTTTCATCACTCCCACCACTTTGAAATCATACTCTTCATTAACGGTTATGATATTTCCCACAGGATTGCCCCGGCCAAAATATTTATCGGCAAGGCTTTCGGAAAGTACCATCACATTCGGCCCTGAAAACAGGTCTTCAATCCTTCCTTGGATCAGCGGAAAGGTGAAGATCTGGAAAATTTCCGGATCCGCCATTTGTATAAGCTCTTTGAATTTTGTTTTGCCTCTGGTAAACAGAAATTCTCCCTGGCCGTTGTTAAATCTGGCCGTATTGATGATTTCCGGATACTCGGCTTTAAGAGCAGGCCCAAAGGCAGGGACAGAACCCATGCCTTCCTTGGTTTCATTTCCGTAGTGCTGGATGTTCCGGACAACATAAAGCGAGTCGATCTTTTCATGAAATTTATCAGTGCTCAGTTCATCCTGCACCCAGAAGAGAATCAAAATACAGCAGGCCATGCCTAAAGCAAGGCCTGTGATATTAAGGATTGAATAGGCTTTGTGCCTTTTGATATGACGAAAAGCGATTTTAAAATAATTTTTGAGCATAGAAAAACTCCAGTAAAATAGATTTTTAACACTAAGAGGGATGGCTTTTAAAACCTGCGACCAATACCATAGGCAGGCTTTGTGCGCCCTTTTTGTTTTAAGTTCATATTGAAATCCCTCTTCGAAATCCCCTAATTTTTCGCACAGTTCTTCCTTAAGAAGGATCATTCTCAACAGCTGTTCTGCAAGCCGGGGAGGTCTTTTTGGTTCACTCATTTTTTTGTTATATCAATGCATTCTTAGGGACTTTTTCCCATATGTTCTCATAGACTTTTCGGATATCTAAAAGGGCCTCTTTGCCCTCTTCTGTTATTTTATACAGGTACTTATGTCTTCCCCCGCGTTCCGGAGTGCTCCGGCCTTTGTATTTGATCAGATATCCTTTATGAGTCAATTTGTTCAATGGGTCATATATTTGAGCCAAAGACCACTCCACTCCTGTAGTCTTGCGGATAAGTTCCCTTATGGATATCCCGTAAGCGTTTTCTTCCAGTTTTACTACAGACAAAAGGATGATTTCCTCAGCTCTGGATAAAAGTTTCATGGCGGGCCTCTTTTTTCTGAATTTTTTTAAATTTTATCATGGATTTATCGAATTCCGATACATATATACATACGCAAAGGATTACAAAAAGGTTGCCATTAAAATAGTTTTTTTAATGAAAATAAACGACAAAAAACGTCATCATACGACATTTAAAGACCTTGGATTGACAAGAAAAAGGTTTTGAAGAAGAATTCTTATAGACAGAAGAAATGGAAGAGGAATCAATTCTTCTAATCTAATAAATGGTACTAAAGTCAAAACAGCACAAAAGGAGGAGTTTGTGATGAAAAAACAAAAATTATGGGTTTGTATGTTATTGGTTTGCTTTGTGGTTATGGGCAGTTTGATTCTTTTTGGTAAAAAACCAGGAAGCGATAGTTACACCTGGTCTGCAAAGATTCCTATGGATTCGACTAATCTGTATCCTAACAATGGGGATGACAACTATGTTTACAAAGATGGGGAAAATTATGTTGGTATCAGTGTCGGTACTTATATTGTAGACAACAGAACAAAACAGAAGCAGACAGATATTAAGATATTTATTTACGATCAACAGGAGCAAGAGAAAACAGTCAATGTGGGCTTTTATGGAGTCACGTTTGAAAGTATTGATGTAACAGGTGATGGAGACGCGGGTGTTTTTCCAACAGACCCCTTCCCCTGCACGATTCCAGGTGAATGTCTTAATAATTTTGTAAACAACACGCATCCTTTTAACGGCTATGAGCACATTATGTTTCATTTTCGATTTGATGGTGACCTAGAAGACATTTCTGTTGATTCAGCAGATTCACCGCGGCCTGCTGAAGCTAAAATTTATTTCTGGAATAATTTCGAATGTGATGATGGAACAGGAACCCACTACCACACTTTAACCGCAGGTCAGACTGTTTTTCAAGGTGATCCTGGTTTTTCTATAACTAGAGTAAGCGAAGATTCTTGGAAGATCCAGGTAGAAAATATGTATTTCACTTTTGAAGAATCGTATTGTGTGGAAACCAGAGAGGCCATTGGCAAGAGCGGCAAGTATAGAACCATATCACAACATTATCACCCTCTTATCGCGAATGCTTATATGTCCTATGCCTTTGTCTTAACCCGGACCTCCGCTCAATAGAAAACAGCGCATACCATTGAATTATCTCCTTTGACTATATAAAAATAATGAATTAGTCTTTTAACCTGAACTATTCATAAAAAAATGGCGATGTATTTATTATTCATTTTGTTTCAGCGATATGCGAGATTATTTTAAGAATGATGATAGCAGCTCTTTTCCTGGTTAGGTATTAAATTTTAATCGCCATTTTTTACTATTGAGGCGAGCCGATCTTACCGTATCTGCGTCGTTACAGGGCATCTGCAGTGCCATAGTTTTCTTTGCAAAAAGAACCAACTATCGATTTATTTTCTTGTTTTTTTGATAAAGGAAGAGGCGGTGATGTTTGCGATTTTGCTGCGCAGAGAGACCACAGAGCCCTTGTCATCCGGATGCACCCTGTTCGTAAGAAGAATGACATAGATCTGGGTTTCAGGGTCTATCCACAGGGACGTTCCGGTGTAACCCGTATGGCCGAAGGAGGAAGCCCCAAAAAGGTCTCCTCCGGTAGAGGAATAAGCGGAATCCAGGTCCCAGCCGTATCCACGTCCTGCAAAGGGGGCCTGACTGCAGATCTCAGTCATCCGCTCTACAGCCAGGGGGCTTAAGATCCTTGTTTCCCTGTACGTGCCTTTGTTAAGTAGCATCCGGGCAAAAACAGCTAAATCATCGGCTGTAGAAAAAAGCCCTGCATTTCCGGACACTCCTCCTAAAAGCCGTGCCAGGGGGTCGTGCACCAATCCTTTAAGAAACAGGCCCTCAGTTGCTTCAGTGGGAACACATCTTTCTTTTAGTTCCTCGGGAGGGTTAAAGAGAGTGTGATGCATGCCCAGCGGGAGAAATATGTTTTCTCTTGAGAACTCGGCCACATTTTGTCCGGTTATCTGTTTGATGATAAAGGAGAGGCATATGAATCCCAGGCAGGAATAG
>JAGGYH010000052.1 GCA_021162615.1 Candidatus Aminicenantota bacterium | reverse complement strand
AGAAAATCAGCGAAACAGGTTAATTATCCTCGAAATGGCTCTAGACATCCAATCGGTCAAACTTTTTCTTGGTGATTTCTGTTCGCACCTCACCGGTGTGAGCTATGCCTGCCGGTTCAAACAACATGAGCTTCACAAGACCTTGCGGGACCACACGGTGCTCTGTGCCCCTTGAAACGATATAGAATTCTCCTGAATTCACGGTTACTTTTTTATCTTTTTCTAGAACGTCCAAAACGCCTTCAATCACAAAAAACATCTCGTCTTCATTTTCATGAGTATGCCAGGGGACCTTGTCTCCTTCACATCTTACAACCAAGATGTATTGTCCGTTCAATTCCCCTATAATCTTAGGCGAAAATGTATCTGAGAACATTTTAAAACATTGGCTGATATTCACGACCTTTCCCATTTTTATCTCCTTTCCATGAATGCATACTCCTTAACTTTTCATCGTGTCTCTTAACAATAATAAATGAATATTATATTAGCCTGGATTATTAACAAAATGCAATAATCCGTTCCCTTTCCCGTCTTTAGAAGTGAAAGTGTTTTTAAAAGGAGAAACAGAATGTTTGAAAAATACATGCTGAAAATGTTCAATAAAAAGGCTGGTTCCGAAGAGAGCCGGCCGGGTGAAATCATCAGTCATCTGGATATCCGTTCAGGAGAGAGTATAGCTGATGTCGGTTCCGGAGGGGGGTATTTCACCTTCCGTTTTGCTGAAGAAGTCGGAGACAGGGGACATGTGTATGCCGTGGATGTTAGTGCAAAAAACCTCGGATTCATAAGAGAAGAGGCAAAGAAAAGATACCTCAACGGGCAGTTGACACTGGTTCTTGCCGAAGAGGGAGGCACTAACCTTATGGATAAAAGCGTGGACCTTGTGTTTTCAAGAAATGCGTTTCACCATATAGAAAATCCGGTCGAATATTTCCGTAAGCTGAAAAGGGCTCTCCGGCCCGAAGGAAGAGTCGTTATCATTGATAATAAAAAAGAGAAGGGGCTCATGAGCCGGCTGGGGCACAGTTCTACAGAAGAAGAAATTGTTCGAAGCCTGGAAAATGCCGGATACAGGCTTGAGCGTTCCTTTGATTTCCTGGACAGGCAGTGGTTTTTCGTGTTTTCCGCTGCTCAATGACAAAGGGATAAGATGTTTGCGGCAATAAAAAACTCATTTTTTCGTCTTGAATATGTTATAGAATACAAAAGTGAGAAACGTATGAACCGAGTGGCTGATTTTTTTCGTACGGAGCACAAGAAGCTGGTCAGTTACGTCAGAGGCCGTATAGATGATGCGGCTGACCGGGATGCAGAGGATATTGTCCAGGATGTTATGCTGAACCTGTTCGATAAAGCGGATATCAGCATTCCCATTGAGAATCTGGCCGCTTATATTTATCAATCTCTCAGAAACAGGGTTGTTGATCTCTTCAGAAAAAGAAAGGAAGTTGGTTCTTTAGAAAAAGCCGTTAAGGATTCAGGTCATGACCCGGGAGAGATCTTTGAAAACAAGCAACTTCAGGACATGGTTTTTGAGGCTCTCGGAACCCTTAATGAAGGTGAACGGAACCTTCTCATGGCTACTGAATTTGATGACAGGTCTTTTAGGGAGCTCTCTGAGGAGTGGGGAGTCCCGCTGGGAACTCTTTTGGCAAGAAAATCACGGGCTTTAAAAAAGATGAAAAGAAAATTAACCAGCATGGTATAAATAAGGAGGTTAAAATGAATCATGAGCATATGTTTATAAATGAAGGAGACAGCCGTAGTCGCGGGGCAAAGGTCCTCCGTATCATCGGGATGGCTTTTATGGGAGTGGTGTTTGCCGCAGGATTTGCGCTTGTGTTCGGTCTTTTGGTGATGTGGTTGTGGAACTGGCTTATGCCTGGGTTGTTCGGATTGGGAGAAATCACTTACTGGCAGGCATTCGGAGTTCTGCTCCTCGCTAAGATATTTTTCGGCGGATTCGGTTCTCATAAGAGAGAACCGTCAGACCATTTTTACGGCAGGTTTCCCTCTAAGAGGGACCATTGGATAGATAGAAAAGAGACCGGCGACCGGAAGCAGTTCAGACAGTTCTGGAAGGATGAAGGCGAGGTCAAATACCAGGAGTATATCCGCAGGAAACAGGAGGAAAAAGAGCCCTCTTCCTAATTTCATGGATTTTGCCTGACGCTTTCCTGTATATTTCAAGCAAGACCTATAAAACCAATGTGAGGGAGTTTTTTTCGTTCCTGCCGGGGCCTAATTGCGAGAAAACCCGGAAAGGCCCTTCAAGGAAGCTTTTATTCCGGATTTGCTGTGGTCAAGATCTGTGTATTCCAATTCTATCTCTATGCGTTCTTTGTTCTGATAAAGGTTTAGGCAGATTCTGGTTTCTGCCTTCTCCCAGCAGGTTGTTTGCAAGAGAAGAAGAGAACCGGGAGAGCCTCCGTTCTTTATGGAGTGGGTCCTATTTCTAAGATACTGCCCGAAAACGCTCTCCTCTTTAGGATTACCGTATTTTTGGATCAGGGCGTTTTTTATTGAGATATGGTCTTCTCTATTCAGTGTTTTTTCAAGTTCTTTCTCTGAAAAGTAAAAAACAGCTCTGGTTAAATTATCCTCCGAAAAGAAATACGTCAAGAGGCAGCTCCTATCCATAAATTCTGCATCATATTTTAAGGTCGTGGATTCACCTGTATCTTCCCTGTCTAACGGGCGCCCTTCATTAATCATGACTTGTTCCTGGTTCATCCCCCAGCGAATATTGTTTAAACGGGATCCAGCCCCATATTTATTTGTATCAGCAGACCCTTCATCTATGACAATTACCTTGGTCACACTGAATAGTTTCTTTACTGCGGAATCCGGTATATACCCGGACGATGTGAAGTCCGAGTTTTCAAGGTTAAAGTAGATGTAATACCAGCTGGATTTTATTTTTAGAGAGGAGGCTAAAGTGACCACATCTCCCCTTTTTAAAAGACCGATTACAGAGCTGCCTGTATCTGGCTTGATGTAGACGCTGACTTTATCTGCGGTAATCTCAAGTTTTTTATTATAAGCACCGGATGTGCCCTGGATAAGAAGGAAAAGAAACAAAACACAAAGCACACTCCGCACTTTCCCTTTTGCTGTGTGTATCATCATTGTTTTCACCTTCTATTATCATAAACAAAATATTTCAGTTTTCAATCGCCGTATGTGATGATTTTTTCAGGAAGAACATCCCCTTTAAAGGTGATACTTTACCTTATATATCAGAAAATAGTTGACGGATTTTTTTCAGCACAGATATAAGGGGTATGGGTCTTGTTTTATGGACGAAAGGATGAAGGCCTGTCATAAAGGATGCGTATGACGCAGATGTTTTTGGCACCGGGCAGTAAGCAAATTCAAAGAGAAGAGACTTTTCAGCAAAGGCATCGATGTTAGGGGACGTTTGATATTCATATCCGTATGTGGAAAGATGATCTGCTCTAAGGGTATCAGCGGTGATGATAATGATGCTTAGATTTTCAAGTCAATGAAGCTGGGGGCAAGGAGCGGAGTTTGTTGATTTAAGTTAAGTGGATAATAAAATACGGCTGTGTATTTTTAGAAAAGCAGCTTTGATATAATGTAACGTACAGGATAAGAAGAGGTATAAAATGGCGGCTGCCTTTTATTTTTTCTAAACGCAGCAAAGAAAGTAAAAAAAAGATAAGCAGCTACGCTCAGAATCTTCAAGGACTTGGGATTGAGTTTGAGAAAATCAAAAAAGGCAATGAATGGATTTTGAGGAAAGCCGCAGAGCAGTGGTTGAGCATCAAATAAAAAAACAGTAAATTTATGAAACCGACAATCTGGAGAAAGATTAAGTATCATTTATGGGGGCGTGCTGTCTTCTCCAATAGATTTTATGATCTTTTCCTGAGGCCGTTTGACAGGATCCTTTGTGAAGTCGTGTCCACAGGGGTTTTAAAAAAACAAAGGGAGAAAGGCATCCCTTTAAATAAGATCTGCCAGGCAGCTGATTTGAATAACCATGAGTGGAGAGGAGTTCTGTCGGAGCTGAAGATGAGTTTGAATGAGGCGGATTTTCACCGCAAGGCCTGGGAACATGTCCAGATCATTTTATCCGCTAAAAGAACGAAACTTTTAACTCCGGGTTCCGTATGCTTGGCAGTTGGAGCGGGGAGAGAAAATCTTCTTTATTATCTGACCTATAAAGTGAAAAAAGTCTGGGGTATCGATCTGTACGAGGGAGAATTTTTCGGGGGCGAGGATGAAGCGGATATTCCTTTATCAGCAAAGAAGTACGCACCGTTTCCCTATCCTGAAGAAAAACTGACACTTTTACGCATGGACGCCCTCAATCTGGAGTTTGATGACAGCACCTTTGATTTTATTTTTTCATCATCCTCTATTGAGCACTTTGGCTCTGTAAAAGAAATCCTGAGGTCACTCAAGGAGATATACCGGGTATTAAAGCCCGGAGGAGCTGCTTTTTTAACGACAGAGCTCAGGCTGAACAGGCTGGGAAGTTCTATCAAGCATATTAAGGTCTTTCCTTTTCATGAACTGATTTCACTTTTCAAGGAAGCCGGGTTTTGTATCAAAGATGATGGGTTTGATTTAAGGGTTGAGAAAGAGTATCTCGATGACTGGATCAAGCTTCCCGATGATGTTTTCAGAAGGCCTCATGTCATATTAAGATACTTTAATACAGTTCTGACTTCCATACATGCGGTGCTGGAAAAAGAAGGAGGGGAGGCAGCAAAGGGGAATGAAACAGCCTCTTCCATCCCTGATTTTATTTACAGAGGGGAAATTTATGTTTCCAGCTTGGATAAGAGAGTAAAAAGAAAGGGAAAGGTCACCCTTTCTATCACACTCAAAAACATCAGTAATTTCGCCTGGGTCTCCACCGGATACTCACACCGGATCTCACTCGGGATCAAACTTTTGAATGCAAAAAAAGAGCTGGCGGAAAGAGATTTCCTTACTCTAGTCCTGCCCAGGGGGATAGCTCCTGGTGAGACCCTTGTATTCTCTGCGCACATTACAGCACCTTCCAAAAAAGGATCGTGGATTCTTGAATTCGACCTAAAAAAGGAACTTGTTGTCTGGTTTTCCCAAAAAGGAAACAAGACCTTTGACTTAAAGCTGGAAGTAATCTGACAGCAGAGAACAAGGCCCTTCACCTGTCCGATAGCGGGCACCTATTGTTACACCAGCGAACATCCTTTTTAAGAGGCACCTCCTCTTTTCATTGTTATCTCCTGGTGTATCCCAAATGGCACGGTTCTTGCATCCATATGTGGTCAAAGGACGTTTTAAGATGAAGATGAAGAAAAGAAATATTTCAAGAAAAGACAACTTTATGACACCAATATACGTTTATATAGGTGAAGATGAAAATAACAATGAAAATAACCATAAGGAGAATATAAAATGAAACTCAGAACAAAAGTAGCGATTTTTTTGTTAGCATGTTTTATTACGTTTGTCGGATTCAGCTTGATTATCCCCGCAGGAGCTGTTGATATGATGAAGATTGGAAAAACGGATGGCTATAAGATCATTTCCAATGTTCTTTTTGCCAGCACCGTGAAAAAGCCCCCTTCCCTCAAAGGATAACCCATGTTGCTTGCTGATCAATGCTGGCGGAGTGCACACTCTCGAGCTAGGGCCCTAGCCGCCAGTAAAGATTATGCCTAAGCAATCAAGAGGGACCTAATAACCCAGGCTGTTCCTTTATCTCTTACTTCCCCTGAATTATTTCTATTCCGCAGCAGAACACAGGAAGAAACGTCTGATTGCTCCCTGCTGGAGTTTGTGATATAAACAGATGAAAGCATATTTAAGGAGGTCTTTATGCACGGGAAGCAGAGATATTTAATAGTTTTGGTTATCACTTTTTTTCTTTTATCAAGTATCACATGGTCCCAGCAGAAAAAGTCTCTGACTCATGATGTCTATGATTCGTGGAAATCCATTTACCAATCAAAGCTATCACCTGATGGAAACTGGATTTTGTATTTGGAAACACCACAGGATGGAGAAGCTGAAGTGGTTGTTATCAAACTATCAGGTGTTAAGGAAATGCGCCATACCATAGGGTACTCAGGAGAGGGAACCGATTCAGAAAGGGCGGCAGATGCTCAGTTCAGTTATGACTGCACGCATGCGGTTTTTTTGATTTCTCCTTCAAAAGAAGAAATAGAGGAGGCAAAAGACAAGAAGAAAGAGAAAAAAAAGGAGCCCAAGAAAAAATTAGGGATTATGAGTCTTTTGGATGGGAATACTGATGTTACAGAAAGAGTCAAAAGCTTTAAGCTTCCCGAGGAAGCCGGAGGTTGGGTCGCTTATCTGAAAGAAGCACCGGAAAAACAAGAAAAAGAACAGGAAGAAAAGAAGGAAGAAAAGGAACAAGAGGGGGAGAAAAAAGAGGAACAGAAAAAAGATGAGGAAGAAGATAAGAAAGAGAAAGAATACGGGACTCCACTCGTCCTGCGGTCTCTTGAGGATGGGAGTGAAGTCACCGTTGATTCAGTCATGGAATACCGGTTTACCAAAGAGGGGCAATATCTCGTTTATACGGTTTCCAGCGAGGAAAAGCCTGAAACCGATGGGGTTTATATTTTAAAACCCGGGCGGAGCAGCAGTATCCCTCTTTTAACAGGGGAAGGAAACTACAAGAAATTAGCCATAGATAAAGAGGGAACCCACCTTGCATTTTTAACGGACAGGGATGATTACGACGCTGATGAGCCCACATTCAATTTATACGGATGGGATGTGGGAACAGAAAAGGCTTCCTTGTGGGTCTCACACACATCCACTCCTGGTTTTCCTGAGGGGATGGCTGTCAGCGACAAGTCGGATGTTTCTTTCACTGAAGACGGTGAGATCGTGATGTTCGGGATCAAAGAGATCCCGGAGCCCAAAGAGGAGGATGAGGAAAAGGAGGAAGAAGAGGCCCGATTTGACCTCTGGCACTGGAATGACCCTTTGCCTCAGCCCCAGCAGAAAAAGATGGAAGAAGAAGTGCGCAGCAATACCTGGGAGTCTGTATATCACCTGAAAAGCAAAAAATTCGTGAAGCTTGCTGATGAAGAAATTCCGGATGTCCGGATTTCGGATAACGGCAAAATAGCATTCGGACAGACTTTCTGGCCCTATGCCAAGCGCATCGCCTATTTTGGTTCTTTTTATGACGTGTATGTCATCCATCCTCATACAGGGGAAAAGACCCTTGTCAAAAAGGAACTTTATTTCAATGCCAGCTTATCTCCGGAAGGCCGGTATGTTTACTGGTTTGATGAGGATAAGGACTGGCATGTTTATGATATTGCCTCAGGAACAGTAAATAATGTGACCAAAGATATAGAGCTGCCGTTCGAGATGCAGGATTGGGATACACCCAGCCCCCCGTATCCTTATGGTGTGGCTGGTTGGACAGAAGACGACAGCTCTATTCTGATTTATGACCAGTATGACATTTGGCAGATTGACCCGGACGGCTCCAATGCCCGTATGGTCACAGAAGGATTCGGGAGGGAAAACAACCTGTCTTTCCGTTATATCAGGCTTGACCCTGAGGAAAAGGCTATTGATGCGGACGAGATGCTTCTTTTCAGGGTGACCAATGAAGAAACCATGGCCACCGGATTTTACTCTGACAGGGTCAAGGGCACAAAACGGCCCAGAAAACTTCTCATGGATGATAAGTATTTCGGATATCCCAGAAAAGCGGAGAATTCAGATACCCTGATCTTCAACAGGATGGCGTTTGATGAATATCCGGATGTTTGGATAAGCAATATGAATTTTTCAAGCCTCCAGAAAGTCACTGACCTGGGACGGCAGATGGAGCCCTATATTTGGGGAAAAGCAGAGCTGCGGGATTTTAAAAGCTCAGACGGCCTGCCGTTAAAGGGGATACTGATTAAACCCGACAATTTTGATCCGGGTAAAAAGTATCCTTTAATGGTCTATATTTACGAGACTCTTCATAACGGCCTTCATAACTTTCGCCATCCTTCTCCCGGAACGTCTATCAATATGCCGTTTTATGTGAGCAACGGATATATCATCTGGATGCCTGATATCGAATACCATACCGGTTACCCGGGTCAAGACGCCTTAAAATGCGTGCTTCCGGGAATCCAGATGCTGGTAAGAGAAGGATACGTAGATCCGGATGCCATCGGCATCCAAGGTCACTCATGGGGCGGTTACCAGATTTCCTATATGGTCACCCAGACCAATATTTTTGCTGCTGCCGAAGGAGGGGCTCCGGTTTCCAATATGATTTCTTCGTACAACGGTATCCGCTGGAGTAGCGGTATGGTCAGGCAGTTCCAGTACGAACACACCCAGAGCCGCATAGGGGGTTCTATCTGGGAATATCCTTTCCGATATATAGAGAATTCTCCCATTTTCTGGGCGGACAAGATTCAAACTCCCATCATGTTTATGCATAATGACGCGGATGGAGCGGTTCCATGGTACCAGGGGATAGAATTCATCATGGCGCTGCGCAGGCTTGAAAAAGAAGCTTATATGTTCAACTACAACGGAGAACCCCACGGGCTCCGGAAAAGAGTCAACCAGAAAGACTGGACCATCCGCATGCAGCAGTTTTTTGATCACCACCTCAAAGGCGCTCCTATGCCTGACTGGATGAAAAACGGGATAAAAGCCTGGGAGAAGAAAAAAGAGTAATCCATGTTTTATAAAGATCATGGGCGGGAGTTACGGATATCAAATAGGAGTCAGCAAATCAGATGTGATATTGGCCTTTAAAGGTCCTGAAAGCATCGAGTGAATCACCGAGGGCACCTTTACTTTGGGAGCGGACGCCGGTATCTCAGCAGGTGAATAGGCCGTTATTGAATTGAGAAGAATGACGGTCACAAGAATAAGAAGAGACGTTCTTTTTATAAAGGGCCTCCTTTATTCGGACGTAAAAAGATAAAAATCATATAAAGTACGGGCAATCTGGGCAATGATTTCTTCGCTTTGCTCTGTGTCGATTTTTGCCTCTTTTATGAATACAACGGCTATGGCATTTCCTGCGTCTCCGGGGAGTTCAATTTCACATCAGGGGGGGGCAAAAAGGCTGTTGTTGTTCTTTCTGGCAGATGGTATGATTTCTTTATCAGGGAGGAAAGAGATGTTTATAAAGAGATTGATTGGTTTATTTATTTTAATGTCATTCTGTGCCGCAGGTTTTACACAAGAAGAGACAGATCAAACACTGCGGCTTGAGATCGGAGATCCATTATATAAGTCAAAGACCCTAAACATAGAAGCGGGGAAGATTTTCTCGGCCGAGAAAGGAAAAGCCATTGCGTTTAAAGAGATGATAGATGCAATGAAAAAAGCCCGGTTTATCTACGTGGGCGAGACGCACGACAGTCTTCCCATGCATGAAATCCAGTTTAAAATTGCCAAAGCTCTGTACATGCAGAACCGAAACCTGAGTATCGGGCTTGAGATGTTTGACGTCAACTGGCAGGAGAAGCTCAACCAGTGGAGCATGGGGATTATGACTGAGGATGAGTTCATAGACTTGGCAAAATGGTATGAAAATTGGAATTTCAACTTCGATTATTACAGAAAGATATTTAAACTGGCCAAAGAGCATAAGATTCCCATGTATGCGCTGAATTCCCCAAGAGAAATAATCCGCAAAATAAGAATGAGGGGATGGGAGTCTTTGAGCGAGGAGGAAAAAAATATTGTGCCAGAACCCGGACTTTCAAATGAGGACCACAGGTTTTTTATGAAAAAGATTTTTAGCGAAGTGAATATGCCTGAAGCCATGAAAGGTCATGAGCAGATGATGTTTGAGGGACTGTACAGGGCTCAGTCAGCTTGGGATGAAGTGATGGCCAAAAACACACTCAAAGCAGCTGATGTGGAAGGCAGCAGAGTTATTGTGTTTGCAGGTTCAGGCCATCTTTTGTATAACCTTGGGATCAGCCGCCGGGTTTTTGAGAAGAGGGCTTTCCCTTTCAAAACCGTTATCTGCATTACGGTGCCGGAAGGAAAGGAAAGCATCGAGGTTTCTCGAAGCATAGCTGATTTTGTATGGGGAATTCCCTTTGAGAAGAGGCCGGTTTATCCTTCGCCCGGGATCGCGCTGAAAAAAGTGGAGGGTCTGGATAATCCTATTATTGAGAGGGATCCGGTTTCAGGAGCTGCAAGGGGGCAGAATTTCAAAAAAGGGGATATCATCTTATCTGTTGACGGAAAAGAGTATGTCTCTATTAACGATCTCAGAAAATATCTCTCCCGGTTCGGATGGGGAGATGAAGTCTGTTTCAGGATGCTTCGCGAGGCAGTGGAAATTGAAACCATGCTCGTATTTAAAGAACAGAGAGAAAATTGATTTTCACCGCACCCCTTGGATTTCTTGAATTTGTTTGAATGAATGGTTAGAATAAATGAGTAGAACAAGAAAGATAGCGGAAAAATTTAATGGGAAAAAATAAAGATTATTATCAGATTGAGAAAAATATTCAGGGGTATAAGAAGGAAATCGACAGATTGGAAGAAGAGGAAGATACTGATAAAGAGAGAGTCAAAAAACTCAGGGATTCCATAAAAAAAGAATGGGAAAAAATCAGGCCTCAGCTTACTGCCCTTCAATTTGTGCAGATAGCCCGGCATCCGGACAGGCCTTATACTCTGGATTATATCGAAGCCATGATAAATGATTTTTTGGAGTTTCACGGAGACAGGCGCTCAGGTGATGACCCTGCGATTGTAGCCGGATTCGGAACATACAGAGGGCGGACGGCAGCGATTATCGGACACCAAAAGGGACGAAAAACCAGAGAGAGGATTGCAAGGAATTTTGGCCAACCCAATCCCGAAGGTTTCCGTAAGGCCTTGAGAATAATGAAGTTGGCAGAAAAATATGGGCATCCGGTTGTTACTTTTATAGACACACCAGGAGCTTTCCCCGGTTTGGGAGCAGAAGAGAGGGGGCAGGCAGAGGCCATTGCCTTTAATCTTAAGGAGATTTCAAAATTAAAAGTCCCTATAGTGAACATTGTCATAGGAGAGGGAGGAAGCGGCGGTGCGCTTGGCATAGGAGTGGGTGATGAGCTTCTCATGCTTGAAAATTCTTTTTATTCTGTCATATCTCCCGAAGGATGTGCTGCGATTCTATGGAAAGACCAGAGCGCTGTATCAAAGGCCGCAGAGAACCTCAGATTTCTGGCAGATGACTTGGTAGAGTTTGGTGTGGCAGATAAAATAATAAAGGAACCTCCCGGAGGAGCTCATATTGACTGGTTGAAGACATTTAGCAATGTGGATAAAGAACTGGAAAAGGCCCTGAAAAAGATAGAGAAGATGTCTGTTGAGGAGCGTCTTGAAAAAAGGTATCAGAAATACAGGAAGATTGGTGTTTTTGGGGAAAATGATGAGCCAAAGTAAGAACAAAGAGCCGTCCTCCATTAAAGGGACCAGAGATATCCTGCCGCCGGAATCCAGAAAATGGCAGAAAGCTGAAAGATTCCTACAAAGAATATTTGAGTCCTATGGATACAAGGAAATAAGGACGCCTGTTTTTGAATCTACGGAACTTTTTGAAAAAGGGACAGGCGAGACCTCAGATGTGGTTATTAAGGAGATGTACACTTTTGCAGACAAAGGGGGCCGGTCCCTTACCTTAAGGCCAGAATACACCCCTTCTATTGTCCGGTCGATCATAGAAAACAGGCTTTATTTGAAGCCCGATTTGATGAGGTTCTATTTTATAGGGCCTATGTTTCGGTATGATAAACCCCAGAAAGGCCGGTACCGCCAGTTTCACCAGGCGGATATTGAAGTGTTCGGAGAAAAGGATCCAGAAGTGGATGCGGAAATAGTGGAAATGGCATATACCCTTCTCAAAAAGCTCGGAGTTAAGAATATTAAAATCCTTATCAATTCTGTGGGCTGTAGAAAATGCCGTCCTGAATATCACAAAAAATTAAAGACAGAAGCGGAAAAGCAAAGGGCAAGGCTCTGTGAGGACTGCCGGAGAAAAATTGACACGAACCCTCTCCGTATCTTTGACTGCAAGAAGGATACCTGCAGAAATGCCGCTTTAGGGTTTCCGAAGATCACAGATTTTCTCTGTGCCGAATGCCAGAGCCATTTTGAAAAATTTCGCAGCCTGCTTGACTTTTACGGTTTGAAATATTCGGTTGATCCGCAGCTGGTAAGAGGGTTGGATTATTATACAAAGACGACTTTTGAGATCACATCTTCTAAACTGGGCGCTCAGGATGCCGTCTTAGGCGGGGGCCGCTATGATGAGATGATGAAGGACTTCGGCGGCCCTGATATTTGCGGTATAGGATTTGCCATGGGTATGGAGAGGCTCCTTTCCGTGATGCCTGATATTGATGAGCCTGAGAAGTTCCTTTATATCGTGCACATAGGAGAGGAAGCCAAGAAAGTCTCCATGAAGCTGGCCCAGTATTTCCGGGAAAACGGAGTTGAGTGTGTGCTGGAATATAAAGACAGGAAGCTCAAAAAACAAATGAGCCGTGCGGATAAGCTGAAGGCCGCATGGAGCCTTGTGGTGGGGGAAGAAGAGATAGAAAAAAACAAATACCAGTTAAAGGATATGAGAACCGGTGACCAAAAGGAAGTCACAAAAGAAGAGGCTTTAAAAAGAATGATCGGATAAAGAGAGGATATACATTCGATCTTTACAGGAGATGTCATGAAATCCAAGAGCATATTGAGGGGGAAACGAACGCACTTTTGCGGGGAACTGCGTAAAAAAGATGTGGATAAAGAAGTCATTCTCTTCGGCTGGGTCAATAGAATCAGGGATATAGGGAATCTTATCTTTATAGACCTAAGGGACAGAGAAGGCCTGGCTCAGGTAGTCATCTCTTCAGAACAGAAGGACCTTTTAGGCAAAGCCAAAAATATTCGAATGGAGTATGTGCTGGCTGTAAAAGGAGTTGTGAAACCCAGAGAAGAGGGTATGAAGAATCATGAACTCGCCACAGGAGACATTGAGGTACTGGTCAAGGAAATGGAAGTCTTAAGTCAGAGCGAGACCCTTCCGTTTGTCATCTCTGACCCTGTCAAAGCGACGGAAGAGATGCGGTTTAAATACAGGTATCTTGACCTGAGAAGGCCTTCCATGCAGAAGAACATCAGGCTTCGCCACAGGGCAGCCCTAATAGTCCGGAATTTCTTGGATAAAAAGGGTTTTTATGAAATCGAAACACCTTTTCTGACAAAATCGACCCCGGAGGGAGCCAGGGACTACCTCGTACCCAGCCGTGAGTACAAAGGCCGCTTTTTTGCCCTTCCCCAGTCTCCGCAGCTTTTTAAGCAGATATTCATGATATCAGGATTTGACAGGTATTTTCAGATTGTCAGATGTTTCAGGGATGAAGACTTGAGAGCTGATAGACAGCCGGAATTCACTCAGATAGATATGGAAATGAGCTTTGCAGGGCAGGAGGATGTGTTTTCCGTAACCGAAGAGATGATAGTGTGTTTGTTTGATTTGATCGGAGCCAGGCTGTCACGTCCCTTTCCCAGACTTACCTATGAGGAGAGTATGGAAAGGTTTGGGACAGACAGGCCTGACCTCAGGAACAGAATGGAGATAATAGACCTTACTGATACAGGGTTGCGCATAGATTCAAGGATCATCAGATCAGTCCTTCAGTCAGATGGGGTGCTCAAAGGACTTGTGGTTCAAAACGGAAAAAATCTATCAAGAAGCCGGCTGGATAAAGTGGAGAAAAGAGCCAGAGGATTGGGTGCAAAGGGAATCATATGGATTAAAAAAGAAAAACAGACATTTACTTCTCCTTTAAGGCTCAAAAACGAGGACTTTACTCAAATATGGGAAAAATCAAAGGCTGGAGAGGATGACCTCATCCTGCTTGTAGCAGACAAGAAGGAAACGGCCCTGCGTGTTCTCGGAGAGCTGAGAACGGATTTTTTTTATCAGGAAAAAACAGACAGCACAGATTTCCAGTTTGTCTGGATAACGGATTTTCCTCTTTTTGAGTGGAGCGAAGATGAAAACAAACTGGTGTCCATGCATCATCCTTTTACATCGCCTAAGGCGGAAGATATGCCTGAACTGGAAAAAGAGCCTCTTAAGGTAAAGGCGGATGCTTATGACCTGGTTGTCAATGGAGTTGAGATAGGCGGAGGGTCGATAAGGATAAAGGACAGGGATACCCAGGAAAGGATTTTCAGGGTCCTCGGGCTGGATGAAAAGGAACAGGAGAATAAGTTCGGATTCTTCTTGAAAGCACTGACTTACGGTGCCCCTCCGCACGGCGGCATAGCCCTGGGTTTTGACCGTATCGTCATGATTTTAGCAGGAGAGGAATCCATCCGTGATGTTATTCCTTTTCCGAAGACTACCAGCTCTCTTTGTCTCATGACCGATTCTCCGTCTGAGGTGGACGAAAATCGGCTTAAAGAGGTTGGGATTCAAATCATTAAAAAAAATAAAGGGGGAAAAAATGATGAATAACAATGTATTGGGTACTGAATTTCAAAAAGCTTTAGATTTGGGGAGACCGCCCACCATTAAAAAACTTTTTCCCAATTCAAAGGCCTTATTAGTGAGCGGTAAATTTATAGATAGGGCTGTTCTTAAAAAAGGCAGATCTATATGCATGGCCGCCAACGGACGAAACCATTTTGTCATACGTGGGGTGCTGAAAGCAGCTCAGAGAGCGAGTTCAGTCATAATAATTGAGATCGCTAAGTCAGAAGGAGGGGCCGATGCTTACTGCGCTGTGAACTACTGGAATATCGCCAGGCAGGTCGATGCCGTGTGCAATGAGCTTGGCATAACCGTGCCCGTGGCCATTCATGCAGACCACTACACCATAAAGAAGAGAGAAGATATCGAACCCGCACGCACCGAGATCCCTACTTTGTTTGAAGCGGGGATGACCTCTATTGCCATAGATGCCTCGCACCTCCCGGAGGATGAGAATTTGCTGGCAAACCTGGAACTCAGCAGATATGTCCCTGAGTGGGCTTCTTTAGAGACGGAGGTGGGCGAGATTAAAGGAAAAGAAGGCCTGTCCACAGAAGAAGAAGCCCTGTTTCAGATTCAGGGACTGAATGCGCATGATATTTTTCCGGATTGGATCGCACTAAACAACGGGACGACCCATGGAATCGAAGAAAGTGATGCAGGCATTCAGGTGGGTCTGACTTCCAGAATACACAAAGCGGTTGAAAAGTACCATGTTTCCGGAGCCCAGCACGGGACTTCAGGAAACAGTTCTGACAGGCTTCGAGATATAGCCCAAAAGACCCGGACCACAAAAGCGAATGTGGCCACAGCGCTCCAGATGATATCCTGGGGATTGCAGGTCAATGACTATGGCAATGCCCAGCAGGATAAAGACGGAAACTTCATTAAACTGGAAGGAGAAGGCGTGACTGAAGACATGTGGCATAAGATGAAGGCTTATGCAGAGGAAAAGGGGCTTAAGGGAGGAAATTATAAAAAGCTGAATCTTCCTTTTGAGAACAGACTCCTTGGGCAGCCAAGAGAGATCAGGGAGCGGATGATAAAAAGGGTGGAGGATTTCGTTTTTCACATGCTGGTGGATGTGTTCAATGCCGAAGACACAGCCCCCATTGCTCTGGATGCCATATTAGAAGCTGGTTCCTGTGATCCGGGCCCCAAAGTCGGCCGAATGGATGATCCTGCAGAATGGACTGCTGATAAAATCAGAGAGAAAGCCCGGGCTTTCTCAGGCGGGAAAAGATAGAAAGTCCTTTGAATACGGATTTCTTCTTTGATGCAAGTTTGGGAATTTAAGCTTTTTATAGAAACGACCGGGCCCAAAGAATGAAATACGCTTACTTTGCTTCAACCGGTCGAACAGGAACAGATTTTTTTACCAAAGTATCAGGACTGGCCTGATAGGTGGGAAGAGCAGTTCTGGGAGATCGCCGGAGAAACCATGGAGTCCTTTGGTTATAAAGAATAATCGTTGTTAAGTGTTCTCTTGCCTTTAATCTTCGGTTTTACAGAAAAATTACTTGACAGAGGAAAGAGATATCTTCTATAATACCGAAGAAATTGTAAGGAGTGACCGATGAAATTTTTATCAAGGCAGGAAGAGCTTCTTCTCCTTTCCATTTTAAAGCTTGGGAAAAATGCCTATGGTGTGCCTATCCGCCAGCATGTCTCTGATGTGACCGATAAGTACTGGTCCATAGGGGCGATTTATGATGTGCTGGATAGACTGACAAGAAAAGGATTCGTGTTCACAGTCACTGGAGAGCCCGAGAAAAAAAGGGGAGGAAAAAGCAAAAGGTTCTACAGAATAACAAAACAAGGTGTAAGAGCGCTTGAAGAAGTCAAAGAACTTCAACAGAAAACCTGGATTGACATTTCTGTGCCTGCCCTGAAAAGCAAGTGAGACCCATGTCGAGAAAAAGTCTTATGCCTCCGCCTATCGCAATCCGGCTTTTAAAGATGACCGCCAGCCCAAGCGATTATGACTCTGCTTTCGGAGATCTCCTTGAAACATTTGAATATATTGCTGGAAAAGAGGGGCACAAAAAAGCCAAGCGATGGTTTTGGAAAGAAGTTCTAAAATCCTTGTTGGGTTTTCTAAGGAACAGAACAGGCAGGAGATTCGCTATGATTAAAAATTATTTTACGATCGCCTTAAGAAATATAAGGCGGAACAAAACCTTTACTCTGATAAATACACTGGGATTGGCCGTTGGTATGGCCTGTTTCATCTTGATAACACTCTGGATCCAGGATGAGCTGAGCTATGATAAATTTCATACCAATAAGGATGATCTTTACCTGCTTACAATCATTCATCCCGACAACATTATGGATCCGAATGTACCCTATGCCCTAGCCCCGCGTTTGGCAGAAGAAGTCCCTGAAATCGCTCATTTTACCCGGATATACAGCCTCGGCAGCATCAGGACATGTACTTTCAAATACCAGCCGAGCCAGGGGATGCCCGTTATGTACTACGAGACAAACGTCGACCTGGGCGATTCTTCCTTTTTTTCCATGTTCTCTTTTCCGTTTGTATACGGGAATGCCCAGACGGCTTTTCAAGATCCTCATTCACTTGTCATGACGAAAAGAATCGCTGCTAAATACTTTGGTCGAGAGAATCCGATGGGAAAGACTCTGACTTTGAATAATCAAGAAGACCTGATTGTCACAGGCGTGATCGACATCCCCTCCAATTCCCACCTGCAAATGGATTTCATTGCCCGGCTGCCCAGCCGACTGGATAACGATTGGAACTGGAGGGATCCCTCCTATGTCCTTTTAAAAGGAGATTCTTCTCTTCCAGACGTCAAAGAGAAAATCAAGGGAGCTTTGAGCCGGCACAGTCCCTATCCCTTTGCCGATACTCTCAAAGTCGATTTGCTTCCCCTTACCAAAGTCCACTTAAGTTTCGGCCGCCGCATGTACGTGTACATCTTTTCGGTGATTGCGGTCTTTGTTCTGCTGATAGCTTGTGTCAATTATATGAATCTGGCTACAGCCAGTTCGTCCAATCGAGTCAGGGAAGTCGGGCTGCGCAAAGTCATGGGGGCTAAACGCCAAGAGCTCATCCAGCAGTTCCTGGGAGAGTCCATTCTGATGTCAGCTGTGGGATTTGGCCTCTCTCTTATTCTGGTGAGAATAGGGCTTCCCTTAATCAACAGTCTTACTGCCAAGCAATTGGATTTTTCGCTTCTCTATAGACATTCGATGTATCTTTATTTATTGGGGCTCGTTTTGATCGTGGGTCTGGTATCAGGACTCTATCCGGCATTTTTCCTTTCTTCCAACCGGCCGGCCGAAACGCTTAAAACATCTTCTCCTTTCAAATCCAAGCGTTCTTTATTCCGGGTGGTTACGGTTGTCGGGCAGTTTGCTGTTTCTGTACTGCTTATTGCCTGTACAGCCGTAGTATTTCAGCAGTTGGATTTTATTCAAAAAAGGCCTTTGGGATTCAGTCTTGATCATGTGTTGAAAGTTCCGATTAATTCTATCCTTTTGAACCGGTTTCAGAGTTATAAGAATGATCTGCTTCAGAATGCGAATATCCTGAATGTCACAGCCGGTCAAGCTGTTCCCTATGAAGAAGATTACAAAACCTCCGGGGTTGAATGGGAAGGGAAGGATCCGGAGATGTCCCCTAACATCAGATACAGCATCGTGCAGTCCGATTATATGGAGACATTTGGGATGGAGGTTTTAGACGGCCGGACTTTCCAAAGCGGATCTATGGCTGATATGAGAAATTATGTCATCAACGAAGAAGCGGCCGAATACATGGGAATGGAAGATCCTGTAGGCCAAAAGCTTGTTTTTTGGGGAACGGCAGGAACCATCATAGGAGTGGTTAATAACTGCCACCATGTGTCCTTACATCGGGAAATCATGCCTCACATCTATACCATCAATCCACACCATTACAATGCTTTGAAATATGTTTTCATCAAGATTTCATCAGCAAATGTTCCGGATACATTAAAATATATAAAGGAAACCTCAATGAGCTATGCCCCGAACTTCCCCTATGAATACAATTTTATCGACCGGGGTGTCCAAACCCTCTACCAGTCAGAGCATAGACTGGGAAAGATTTTCAGTGCCTTTGCTTTCCTGGCGATTTTTATATCCTGCCTTGGGATTTTCGGACTGGCCTCCTTTACAGCCGAAAAGAGAACCAAAGAGATTGGAATCCGTAAGGTCTTGGGTGCGCCTGTTTCTCATATTGTGATTCTCCTGTCCAGGGAATTTTCCCGCTGGATTCTTCTTGCCAATATCATAGCCTGGCCCATAGGCTGGTATGCCATGAGCAAATGGCTGCAAAATTTTGCCTACCGGACCGGATTGAATCTGCTGCTGTTTATCTTTGCAGGGCTGCTCTCATTAATGGTCGCGGCGCTTCCGGTAGGCTACCAGGCCGTAAAAGCGGCCATAGCTGATCCCGTGGATTCTCTCCGTTACGAGTAACCCCTTTAAATCGGTGACAAGTTTTTTCCCAATGATGTTCCTTTTTCCTTGATTTCATAAAATCATTTGCACTCGATTTTTCAATTGCGTGTTGCCCTTTGAACAGAAAGCATAACACAAACTTTATTCTAGGAAATGGCATCAGTGATTTTAAGTGAGTTTTTTTACTTGACATTATATTATTCATATATATAAATAACATAATACAATTAACCTGAATGATGAACGAGAATGATGAACGAGTCGAAGTAAAGGAAGAGAGTGCAGCCATCTTATTATGACAAGGGAGCATAAGCTATATCTGAGTTTCAGATCGGCTTGCCTGTATGGTAAAAAAACAATCATCACCGTTTTTTATGAATAAGTCAGGATAATTGTATCCGAAAAGAAAAAGAATGGAGATGTATGAGTTGGGAGTGATTCAATATTGTTTTCAATGAAAGGAGAATCATGCAAATGAAAGAGACGTATATGAACGAAAGTGAGATCTTAAAAGCCATTGCCCATCCCATGCGCCTACAGATAATAGACCTCCTGCTCATGGGAATCCCTAAGGATGCATGCAGCGTTAATTTGATACAGAAAGAATTGGACATTCCTCAACCTACCCTTTCCCAACATCTCCAGATATTAAAAAGTCATGGGATTATTGATGGAGATAAAGAAGGAGCTAAAGTGTGTTATAAGGTGGTTGATAAGCGTGTGATTAAAATTTTGCAGGTCCTGAAGAAATAATTTCAAAACATGAATAAGAAAAAAACTGTTCTTATCGGGATCGGAAACAGTCTGCTCTCGGATGATGGTATCGGTCCTTTTTTGGCCGAAACAGTAGGGCAAAAACTTGATATTCCTTTCAGTACCATCACCCACCTTTCCCTTGATCTTTTAGATCTTGTTCTTGGCCGTCAGTTGATCTATATATTCGATTCGTTCCAAAATCCTGAGATTCCAGTAGGAGAAGTCGTCCCTCTCACTCTCCGTGACCTGGAATACCAGCAAAACCCCACTTATTCCCACGGTGTTACCATCCCTATCATATTCAGCATAGGAAAAAAGATTTATCCAGAAATGCCAGGGGACATCCGTATTTTTGGTATCAATGTCTCTGATAACCAGACTATATCCGAGTCTTTTTCGCATGAAATCAATAACAGACTTGAGGAAATCAGCAATCATTTATTAAAAAAAATCCAATACGATGCTGGAGGAAAAATATGAATGAGAAGGAACGTTTAGGGTTTTTCCTCTGTGAGTGCAGTAAGAATATTTCTGGCACAGTGGATGTCCATAAGATCAAGGACGAACTCCGGAAACTGCCGGATGTGGTTACAGCAGAAGTAACCAACCTGTACTGTTCCGCAGACGGAAAGGCTGAAATCATTGAAAGCATCAAGAAAAACAAGCTCACTAAAGTTGTAATCGGAGGATGCTCTGTAAAACAGCACGAACATACTTTTATGAAGGTGCTGGAAGAGGCTGGATTGAATCCTTATTTCATGCAGTTGGTCAACATCCGTGAACATGTCGCATGGGTGACAGATGATAAGGACAAGGCCACAGCCAAAGCCTTGGCTCTACTGAAAGCAGCTTATCACCGTGTCCAGTTCCATGAGGCTTTTGAGAAAAAAGAGATTGATGCCAATGCCGATGTCCTGGTTGTTGGAGGAGGATTGTCTGGGTGCGAGGCTGCCCTCAATCTTGCCTCGGAAGAGCGAAAAGTCTATCTGGTGGAGACCCAGCCAAGTTTGGGGGGGCAGGCCACTAAATATGAGAGTTCTTTCCCATCGTTGGAGTGCTGCTCCTGCATGATCTTGCCCAAACTGCAGGAGGTGGTGGAGAACCCCCATATTGAACTTCTCACTTACAGTGATGTCGAGGAGATAGTAGGCTTTTTCGGAAATTTTGAGGCTGCGATTAACAAAAAAGCCAAATACGTGATTCCGGATAAGTGCATCGGCTGTAATGAATGTTTAGCGCCTTGCCCTGTGGAAGTTCCCAACGAGTGTGATGATTTTCTTGGAAAGCGGAAGGCCATCCATTTTCAGGTCACAGGGGCTACTCCTTATATTCCGGTTATTGACAAAGAGACATGTCTGAGGTTCAAGGGAGAGGACTGCACAAAGTGCCGGGATGCCTGTATGTTCGAAGCCATAGACTATGATGATGAGGACGAAAAGATCAATATTTCAGTAGGGTCTGTGGTTTTAGCTACAGGATTTGAATCATTTGATCCCGCCCTCATTCCTAATATGCACTTTTCTCCGGACGCTGATGTTTATACAGGTCTGCAGTTCGAGCGGCTGATATCCAATACAGGACCCACTTCCGGAAAACTGGTTAAACGTGACGGTACCAAACCAAAATCTCTGGTCATGATCCACTGTGTTGGAAGCCGTGATAAACGCTACAAAAATTATTGTTCCAATATCTGCTGTTCTGTGCTGCTGAAAATGAGTTCTCAAATACTGGAAGAGAAAATGGCCGAGGGAATCCGCATCACACACCTGTACCGCGACATGACCATCGGCTCCACAGGCATGGAAAATATGTATGAAAAGCTGAAACAGGAAGGAGTTGATTTCATTAAAATTGCCAATCCCAATGACGTGAGCCTTAATTCACAGAACGGGCAAGTCCAGGTCAGACTTCCTGAGAAGACCATGACTGCGGATATGGTGGTACTGGGCACAGCTATGGTTCCGAACAAAAAAGCTGATAAGCTTATTGATATGATGATGCTGAGCAAGGACGAGGAAGGATTTGTGATGCCCACTCACAGAAAAATCGATGCGGTCTCAACGCCTATAGAAGGTGTGTTTATGGTCGGAAGCGCCAGCTATCCCAAAGACATCAGTCATTCCATTATTGATGGTTCTGCTGCTGCCGGGAAAATAGCATCTGAACTCAAGCCTGGAAAGAAACTTGAAATAGAGACCCTGGTATCGACCATAGACGAGGAAAAATGCTCCGGCTGCAAGACCTGCATTTCTATTTGTCCGTATAAAGCCATTGGTTATGAAAGCGAAAAGGGCATCTCTGTTATCAATGAGATCCTCTGCAGAGGCTGTGGATCCTGCGTTGCAGCATGCCCATCAAATGCCATAACGGCCCGGCTTTTTGAAGATAATACTATTTTAGCTGAATTAGGAGGATTGTTATGACAGAGACAGGGTTTGAACCCAACATCATTGCTTTTGTCTGCAATTGGTGTTCTTACGGAGGAGCGGACATTGCAGGCAGTATGAGATTGAAATACCCATCCAATATCAAACTGATCAGGGTCATGTGTTCAGGGCGAGTGGATCCTGAGTTCATTATGGAAGCTTTTCGCAGCGGCGCTGATGGAGTCATGGTTCTGGGCTGCCATCCCAATGACTGTCATTACATAGAAGGTAACTACAAGGCTCTGAAACGCTGCAATATGCTTAGACCTTTGTTAGATCAGTTCAATATTGAGCAGGACCGGCTCCATCTTGACTGGGTCTCAGCATCAGAAGGCGAAAAGTTTGCTCGTGTTTCTAGAGAGATGAATGAGAGAATAACGAAACTGGGGCCGTTGAATTGGGAAAAAGCCATTGGTCCTATTCGAAGCATGGAGGTGCCATCATGAGTGACAAACCAAAAATAGCGATATACTGGTGTTCCAGCTGTGGTGGTTGTGAAGAGGCGGTCGTGGATTTAAATGAGGCCATTCTTGATGTAGTGGATGCGGTGGACATTGTGTTCTGGCCGGTTGCCATGGATTTCAAGTATGAAGACGTAAGAAAATTAAAAGACGGAGAACTCCTCGCATCCTTTATAAACGGAGGGATCCGTCTTTCCGAACAGGAAGAGATCGTCAAGCTGCTGAGGGAAAAGTCTCAGCTTGTATTTGCCTTTGGAAGCTGCGCTGTTATGGGCGGAGTTCCAGGGCTTGCCAACATGACGGACAGGGAAGGAATTTTTACAAGGGTATACAAAGAGATCGAATCTAATGATAATCCGGAAAACCGAGTACCTGAGACAGAGACTAAATTGGACGGCAAGTATGACCTAGAGCTCCCCGAGTTTTATGATTCAGTCTACCCTCTGGACCAGATCATTCCTGTGGATTATTATATCCCTGGCTGTGCTCCTTCTCCTGAGACCATAACGGATGCGTTTACAGCTATCCTTGAAGGCAAACTTCCGGAAAAAGGAAGCGTGCTTAGCCCCACAAAATCCTTGTGTGACACCTGTCCCAGAAAAGATTCCAAGCCGGATAAAATAGAAATAGAGAGGTTCGTTGAGCCCCATCGCTATGATAAGCTTGATGATGGGAGATGTTTTCTGGAGGCGGGTATCATCTGTATGGGGCCGGCCACAAGAGGGGGATGTGGTGAACGCTGCATCAATGCCAACATGCCCTGCCGGGGCTGCTACGGGCCTCCTAATAATGTCAAAGACCAGGGAGTGCGTATGATGAGTGCTCTGTCGTCCCTCATAAAAACCGATGAAGAGAAGGAGATTCCAAAGGTCATTGAAACTCTGCCTGATTTAATAGGTCCCCTTTATATGTACGGACTGCCAAGCTCCATCCTGTTCCGCAAAAAAATCAAATAAACGCAGAAAAAGAACAATGACTACGAACATTTTAAAGCAAAAGCAAATGAGATGGAGGAAAAAGTGAATAATAAACATATATCCATTCGGCCAATCACGCGATTGGAAGGCCACGGCAACATAGAGATCTTTCTCAATGATGAGGGCAATGTGGAACGAGCTGTTCTTCAGGTGCCTGAACTGCGCGGATTTGAAAAATTTTCTGAGGGAAGATCATCTGTGGAAATGCCCCGGATCACGCCCAAAATCTGCGGCGTATGCCCTACGGCTCATCACATGGCTTCGCAGAAGACCCTTGATGACCTCTATCATGTGGATCCGCCTTCCACAGCGAAAAAAATCCGCGAGCTGATGTATTCAGCTTTCATGATCGAGGACCATGCTCTCCATTTTTACTTTCTTGGAGGGCCTGATTTTGTGGTAGGACCCGATGCGCCCAAAGGCTCACGCAATATCCTGGGTGTGATCGATAAAGTCGGTCTGGATGCTGCTAAAGTGGTTATAAAGAACCGCAAGCAGTGCCGCGAGATCATAACAGACCTAGGAGGGCGGGTGATCCACCCTGTGAGCGGGCTGCCCGGCGGTGTATCCAAAGGCATTACAAAAGAAGATCAGGAAAAATTCAAAAAGTATGCTGATGAGGCTGTGGCATTCGCTCAGTTTACGGTTCAGCTTTTCAAAGACGTTGTGCTGAAGAATGATGAATACGTTAAGATCATTACTTCTGACCCTTACACACATAAAACCTACTATATGGGACTTGTGGATAAGAACAACCATGTCAATTTCTATGACGGCCAGCTGCGTGTTGTGGATCCAGAAGGAAAAGAATTCGCTAAATTCAATGGGAGAGATTACAAGGACCACATCAGCGAGCATGTGGAAAAATGGAGCTATGTCAAATTCCCGTTCCTTAAGAATGTAGGATGGAAGGGATTTGTGGACGGCAAAGACAGCGGGGTTTACCGTGTGGCGCCCCTGGCCCGTCTCAATGCATCTGACGGCATGGCCACTCCTCTGGCCCAGAAAGAATATGAGTTTATGTACGACACCCTGGGCGGCAAACCTGTGCACCATACCCTGGCTTTTCACTGGGCACGGGTAGTCGAACTTTTGTATGCAAGCGAAAGACTTCAGGAACTGGCCAATGACGAAGATATACTTAAGTCTGATATCCGGACTCTTCCTGATTCTGTTCCAACAGAAGGTGTGGGTGTTGTGGAAGCTCCGCGTGGAGTCTTGATACACAATTATATGACAGATGAAAAAGGCATCATACAAAAAGCCAATCTCCTTGTAGCTACGGTTCACAATTCAGCACCCATTACCATGAGTGTGGAGAAAGCAGCCAAAGGTGTCATTAAAAATTTCCAGGTGGATGACGGAATGCTCAATAAAGTAGAAATGGCTTTCCGAGCCTATGACCCCTGTCTTGCGTGTGCCACTCATTCTCTTCCCGGAAATATGCCCTTGAGAGTCAAGATTTTTAAATCCGACCGAACGGTTCATGATGTGATCGAAAGATATAGGGACGTCCCATAAGGAACCACCCTAGTCGAAAGCTCTACATTTATACGATTTAACAATAAAAAAGAGGGGTGGACCATGCTATATTATTGATATTGCTGCAATTAATGAATTCTTCAGAGCTATAGGCATACTCATTTTCTGTCCAGAAAATTGTATGGCTTTTATGCAAAACATCAACTTTCTTCTTCTTGCTTTGATACCTAATTATCTCCATGAGTTAACATATAAGACAATGGGGAGAGGCTCAGTTTACCATAAGAAAAAATTGATAAAGAGACCTTTTTGCGTTGCCTTGACAAAATAGAACTTTTTTTGACATATCCGTTCCTCTGTGATAAAAGCGAAACAAAGGAGACTATTTATGATGTTAAATGAAAAGTCATTGAAAGTATTGTTTGTTAGTTTAGCTCTTGTTCTGATTATGATCGGGGCAGGCTGTACGAGTACAAGCCTTGAATCAAATGATTGGACTGTCACGACCAATAAGAAAACCAAGACATTTTCTATTGAACACAGTGAACTGGGCCCTGTGCTGAAAGAAATCGAGCCTCAGGTTGTAAAAAACAATAAAAAAATATCTCCAGCTGATTGGAAAGTGAAGGTTGAGGAAAATCAGCTGACAATAATTACAGACAAATCCGAACAGACTACTTGGGAGATAAAAGCTGAGCCAAACTCCATAAAGTTGTCCTGTTCCTCAGATAAAGCAGTTGTCAAGGGAAAAGCGCCTGCTTCTGCGGAAAGAATCCCGGCAAGACTCGAAAATCAGGATAATGACATCATGTACACTTCTTTGGGATTGATTTCCGCTGAAAACATTCACTGTCTTTTTGACAGGTCTACAGACACAATGGTTGATTTTTCTGACGAAAGCTTACTCAGAAGAAATGGCCAAGACCATAGCCTCATGGATGTGGATATCAATGTCAATAAGTCTATTTCCATCCAATTGATTCAGGATTATTATATAAACGTACTTGGTTTAAAATATTACCAGCCCAAACCTGATCGATTTGAAACCGCGCCCATCGCCTGGAGCAGCTGGTATTGTTATTATATGGGGACAACTGAAGAAGACCTGGTCAAAGAAACGGACACTCTTGCCCAATATTTAAAACCCTACGGACTTGAATATGTCCAACTGGATGCTTGCTACACCAGAGGGGAAGAGGCCAATTATCTTGAATGGAATAAACAGGCTTTCCCAAAAGGAGGAAAATGGATATTTGATTACATCAAAAGCAAAGGACTTAAACCCGCGCTCTGGGTTAATATCTACGGTTCTAACTATGAAAAAGCTGAATGTGAAGAGAAATATCCTGAGAATTTCTATTTAAGAGATGAAAAGGGAGAGCTCTCCAGTGCCTGCTGCACCGCAGATAATACAGTGGTGAGATTGGATTATACAAATCCTGATGTCATTGAAAGACATTTAAAGCCTATGTTTGATATCCTCAAAAATCAATGGGGCCTTAAGTATATTAAAGATGCGGGATGGGGAACCTGGATGGATTATTATGAAGAGAATAAAGAACAGGCTTTTGATTCTTCGCGTGACAGCCGAGATGTTTATGTGGAGGTACAAAAAGCATTGAGAGAGACTTTGGGCCCGGACGTTTATATCGGCGGGTGTGCTATGCATGAAGTGGGCCTTGGTTTTGGCGTATTTGACGGGTCCCGTATCGGCGGAGATGATAGAGCTGTGTGGTATCCCGAGAAAAAACGGGGCATGTCCATGCAGACCTATTTTCATTCTCTTTTTGGAGGAAATTATTTGAATAACATCGTTTGGCACTGTGATCCGGATGCAGCTATGGTTCGAAGTCCTTTAACCCTTGAGGAAGGGAGAACTATCGTGACAGCCATTGCTCTTACCGGCCAGCTTTATATGGCGAGTGACTTTATGGCTAAACTTCCCATAAAGAAAATAGAATTATACAGAAAAACAATGCCCACCACACCCATTGTTCCTGTAGACCTTTATCCTTACAAAATCGAATCCAATAAAAGAGAAGGCGTTGTTTGGTGCTGTCCTCAAGTCAAAGAATTTCCAAAGGCTATTGACCTTAAAGTGAATGGACCTACAGGTCATTATGATGTTGTGGCTTTGTTCAACTGGAATGATGAACAGGATAAAAAGAAAATCGAGCTTGATAAAGGTTTTGGTTTGAATAGTGAAAAAGAATATATAGCTTTTGATTTTTGGAATCAAAAGCCTGTCATGATAACAGATCATTTGATATCCTGCGATATCCCAGCTCATGGAACCCGGGTGTTTGTTATTAAAGAGATTTTAGATAGACCTCAGTTAGTGGCCACTACAAGACATATCACCTGCGCAGTGAGTGTCAAAGAAATGAATTGGGATCCTGACAGCAAGGCATTGAGTGGTCTCTCAGAAATAATAGCAGGCTCTCCCTATTCTGTCTTTATCCACATACCTCAAGGGATGTTTGTTTCAGAGGTCGATTCTAATTCTGAAGTGATGTTTGAAAAAAGGATGGATTCTGTTCTTGAAATCAGATTTTCAGGAGAATTTGACGATGAACAAGAAAACAATTTGGAATGGTCTGTCAAATTTGAATGAAAACGGCTCACTTTTAGATAAGAATATTCTTTTTCCCGTCCTTATATTTTTACTGTTATCCCCTCTGCTCCATTCTGAACTAAAAACAGATAAATCAATTTATGATTTTCAGACTGTTAAAGAAGGAGTGAACGTTCCGGTTTATTTCACTTTGACTAATTCCGGACCAAATCAAGTGAGGATTACAGAAATCAGGACCTTTGCTTCCTGTGTCCAATCAAGATCCCTCAATGATGTGGTTTTAGGATCCGGCGAAAGCATAAAATTGGATTTTGTTTTTGAAAGTTTGGGTTATGGAGGAATCTCTATTAACAAGCCCATTGAAATCTATCATAATGATCCCAGGAAAAATCCTCTGAAACTATATGTAAAAGGAAAAGTAACTCCTTTGGAAGAATTTCAGGCCCCAATCGGAGAAGTGACTTACAATTATCTGGTACTCTTGGATATTCGTTCTCCTGAAGCATATGAAAAAGAACATATCCTAGGTTCTATCAATGTGCCTCAAACAAAACTGAATTCCTGGGCAGAGAAAATAAAAAAAAATTTACCTGATCAAATATTGATATATGTGTGCTCTGAGGATGGGATTCAAAGTGATAAAGCAGTCAAAGAACTGAGGAAAAGAGGTTACAAACAGTATGTGAGTATTGTAGGCGGGATCAAAGAGTGGAAACGAAGGTATAAAGGTCAGTGGATTATATCAGGGAAGATATAGTTTTATCAAGAATGGGGACAAAGAATATCCGTAGAGCCGGTTGTTTGCTGATTGCTTTCATTTTGACATCAATCCCTTGTCTGTATTCACAAGAGCTTATTTTCTTTTATGAACAGACGTGTCCAGAATGCGCTTCAATCAGTGATTTTTTAGAGAAAAGAATCCAGAAAAATTATCCCATAACGATAAAAAAACTGGATATACACCAATCATCCAATGCGAAATTAATGATCGAGCTGGCTGAAGTTTATCAGGCTGAAGATATACTCAAAAGGGGGACTCCTGCTGTTTTTGTCAGTGACCTGGCTGTTCATGGAAGCAATAGATCGGTCATGCGAAAAATAGAACAGGCTGTGCGCAAAGCAGTGAGAGAAAAAAATGGTTCTCCCCTATCACGTTTAGAGCAAAGTGATTCAGCGCTTAAATTATCAAAGAGGATCACCTTGCCTGTGGTGATTGGTTCAGCGGCAGTTGATTCAATAAATCCATGCGCCTGTGCGGTTCTGGTCCTTCTTCTCGGAACCATATTATTGGCATCAAAAAGAGACATGCAGAGGGTGATGATTTCAGGTTTTGCCTTTACCGCGGCGTGCTTTTTCTCTTATTTACTCATGGGCTTAGGATTATTTACTGCCGTCAGGCTGATCGGCATTCAGCATTATCTTTATATTTTTGTGGCTGTACTGGCGTTCTTATTGGGAATATGGAACATCAGAGAGGGAATAGGCCGGATTAAAAAAATCCACACGGGGCTTCCTCTTTTTTTACAGAATCAAGTTAAAAAATCAGTCTCAGGGATTACTTCAGTGAGCGGGTCATTTATCATAGGATTCCTGGTCAGCATTTTTTTGCTTCCCTGTACATCAGGACCTTATGTGGTCATCATTGGAATGCTCAGCAGTACATCCACCCGATTAGAGGCTCTGGTTTATCTCCTCATCTATAATTTCATTTTTATCATTCCTTTTATTATCCTTATTTTAGCGGTTGGTTTGGGTTTGACCACTACAGCAAGAGTGGAAAAATGGAGAGGGAAAAATCTTGCCAAAGTTCAGGTCATAACAGGTGTAGTTATGATCATAATAGGATTCATTCTCACAGCTCTTTTAATATAATGGGATGTCCCCAATCATAACTTAAAAGCGGGAGACAATGGTCCTGTTTTGGTGGTTGCAGATATCCTTTCCTTCAGGAGAGTACAGGAAGTCGATCCTGTTTTTATAGAATTCAGCGATCTTGCGGCGCACCATCTTTAGGGTTGAATTGAGCATGTGGTTTTCTTCTGTAAACGGCTCTCCAAGGACCGCAAAAGCAGAAGGGAGCCATCTCTGAGGAAACATGCCTTCATGTTCTCCCCCGGTCATAAAGGCATCGATTTGCTTCTGGATGAGTTTCAAAACCGCATCCTGCCCCTCTGTTTTCTTGCCTGATAGATTTTGTTTTTTCAGCCACCTGAGCAGAGCTTCTTTATTAGGAACAATAAGCGCGACCGTATACGGACACTGGTTGTTGTAAAGCATCATCTGTTCTATATACTCAGAATTATCTGTGATAGCCTCTTCTATGCCCTCTGGGCTGTATTTTTCAGCATCATTACCAATAAGCAGGCTTTTTTCCCTTCCCAGGACGTACAAAAAGCCGTCTTTGTCAAGGTATCCCAGGTCTCCTGTGTACAGCCACCCGTCTTTCAGCACTTCATCAGTGGCTTTTTCATTTTTCCAGTAGCCTGCCATGACGTTTTCGCCTTTGATCGTGATTTCTCCTTTTTCTCCTGGAGGCAGGGGATTGCCGTTCTCGTCTCTTATTTTCAGTTCCAGATTATCTGCCACTTTTCCTGATGAGCCGAGCTTATGCACAACAGGTGAATTGGAGGAGATCACGGGGGCGGCTTCAGTAAGTCCGTAGCCTTGGAACATAGGGATCCCTATGGCATAGAAAAATCTTTGAAGCTCGATATCCAAAAGAGCGCCGCCGCCCACAAAAAATTCAAGCCTCCCTCCGAAGTTCTGCCGGATTTTTTTAAAGATAAGCTTGTCATAAAGGACAAGCATGGGTTTTTTTAATTTTCTTTTGAGGCCTTTTCCCCTGTTCCAGCCGTCTGCGTTGTAGGCATAAGCTGTATGGAGTGCTTTATTAAAGAGAGCCTCGGTCTTAGCTCCTTTTTTTCTTATAGCGTTTTCAATATTTCTCCGGAAATTTTTTGCAAGGGCAGGGACGCTCAGCAGTATGGTCGGCTTTATCTCCTTTATGTTTTTTGGTATGTTTCTGAGTGTTTCCAGCGCGGTTTGGCCCTGTTCAACAGAAGCCAGGCTGGCTCCGTTTTTCATCATGGTGTAGATCCCGCAGGTATGGGCAAAAGCATGGTCCCATGGAAGGATGAGCAGGGTGATGTATCTCTCCGGACAGAAAACAAGAGAATTGGATTGTTCGATATTCGCTGTATAGTTTCTGTGAGTGAGAAGGATTCCTTTCGGATCAGCTGTGGTCCCGGACGTGTAGCAGATATTGGCATAATCACTTTCTTTAATGGACTGCCAGGTGGCCTCGAAATCATTTTTGTGCGATTCGAGATATTTTTTGCCTCTGGCAAGGACCTTGTCCTTGTGGATTTCTTCAGGCTCCCATTTGTCCATCTCATCCAGAATAATGATTTTTTCAAGGTCTGGAAGGTCATTTTTTATCTCTCTTATTTTTACAGCCTGGGTCTTGGACACGATGACCATTTTGCATCCTGAATGAGCGATCCTGAATTTAAGGTCTGCTAAGTCGTTGATTTTTATGGAGATAGGCACGTTCACAGCCCCTGCAAAAAGGATTCCCAGCTCGCTGAGGGCCCAGTCGTTCCGGCCTTCTGATATCAAAGCGGTCCGGTCTCCCTTATTTAAACCCAGGCTGATAAGTCCGGCTGAAAAATTATAGACTTGTTTTTCCGCTTCAGAATAAGAAAGGCCCTTATACTTTGCGCCTTTTTTTTCCCACAGCAGGGTATTACTGCCGAATTTCTGCACACTGTTTTTAAACAGTGCAGGAAGTGTTCGCGGTGTCATTTTTTTATCCTTATGATTCCGCTGCCTTTTCCAGTTTTTTCATGACTGAGAAAATAAGAGTGGCTGAGACGAAGCACATAACGATCAGGAGAAGGAAAAACTGCCATACTTCCCATCTGTCCCAGAAATATCCGATAAAACCGGCCAGAGCGTTTCCCATAGCCGTGGCAGCCAGCCATCCGCCCTGCATGGTTCCCTTATACTTGGGAGGGCTCACTTTTGAGACAAAAGAGATGCCCATCGGGGAAAGGCAGAGTTCAGCTATGGTCACGGAAAAATAGGTGGCGATCAGCCAGTAAGGAGAGATGAGCATAGGAGAGACGCTGCCCTGCAGTTCAGCCGGAGAAGGCAGGCTTCTAGAAGCGATCAGCATGATTCCAAATGAAAAGGCTGTTATGATCATACCGATCCCGATTTTTTTGGGTGTGCTGGGTTCTTTTCCCCGTTTCTGCAGAAAGCTGAAAAAACCAATCACAACAGGAGTTAAAAATACAATGAAGATAGGATTGAAATGCTGAAAGAGCTGGGGGCTGATTGACATTATCGGGTTGAATCCGTGTACGACCGCATATGTTGTAAATCCGCCTCCGACCAAAAGAACAAGTCCTATAGTTTTGGTTGAGATTTTTGTTGCTTTTCTCAAAAGGAGAGCCAGCCCGATGATAGCTGCGAGTAGGGGGAGAAATGATTTAAGGCTAAAGAACGTATACGTTACTCGGCTGACATCGCTGACCGTATAGTCTCTGGCGAATATACTGAGGGTGAAGCCGTTCTGGTGGAAGCTCATCCAGAAGAAGATGACCACAAAGAAAACAAAGAACAGAGCAAAAAGCCGGTCTTTTATCTGCTGTTTGGTCAATACGATCATTTTATCTTTAAGTTCCTCGGATTTTTCTTTTTGTTTTTCTGTTAGGTCGGCGTGTTTGTAGTATTTTTTAAAACCCACGAATATGAGCAAAGAGACCACGATACTCAATGCCGTGATGGCGAAAGCCGCATTGTAAGATTTGCTCAGCGTCTCTATGTATATTCGGGAGAAGGAAGCCAGATCCGTGAAAGCGGTGCCCAGTTGGGCTTTGGCCAAAGAGAGAAGCTCTGAAGTATCTGTGAGGGCTCCGTCAAGAAACTGATGGGCCAGGGCCGGGATCCTCGCATTATAGGTCAGTCCGGATTTTCCTAAAATCCAGTTGCTTATTCCGGTAGCTGCATGGGGAGCGAAAAAGGCGCCCACATTGATGCCCATATAGAAAATGTTAAACGCGTAGTCACGTTTGCTTTCATATTTGGGGTCATCATAGAGATTCCCCACCAGAGCCTGGAGATTTCCTTTAAAGAATCCGGTTCCCACGCAGATGATACCCAGCGCAATAAAAAGAAGCACTGGACCAAATCCGGGCAGAGCCATGAGGCCGTATCCTAGGATCATCAGAATGGTACCCAGGGTGATGGTTTTCCCGTATCCCATGACCCGGTCGGCCAGCCATCCGCCTATCAATGGGAAAAAGTAGATGCCGAAGAGAAAAGTCCCGTAGACAGCACCGGCTTGAGTGGCTGTATAGCCGAATTTCGCCTGGATATAATAGACAAAGATGGCCAGCATGGTGTAGAAACCAAAACGCTCTCCCATGTTGGTAAAAAACGCAACAAACAGACCTTTAGGATGCTCTTTTAACACGGTTCCTCCTTTTTCTTCATAATGATTGTCATATTTATTTTTTTATGAGCAACTTTAATGACCATATTACCTTTATAAAACGTTTTCCGTCAATTAAAAAATATAAAATAACCGTAAACAATCAAACACGGTCACGGAATGAGAATGACCTGGAGCTGCAGAGAGAATTTTTACTTCATGTTACAGGTATTTCTTTTCCTCTTTTTTCTTGAGTGTGTTCACCACCTGTTTGACTTTCTGGTCCAGATCCTTCCTGCAGACAAGAAGAGCGTCCTCTGTGTTGACAATCATCAGGTTCCTGAGCCCTATCAAGGCTGTGAGCTTTCCGGGGTTATGCAGAAGGCAGTTTTTCGTGTCAATCGTGATGTTCGCTCCCCTTAAGGCATTGTTGTCGGAGTCTCTTTTCCATATCTCGAGAAGAGAGGACCATGACCCCACATCAGACCATCCAAAGTCGCCTTTGCTCATAAGAACATCCTTGCTCTTTTCCATGAGCGCATAGTCTATGGAGATGGAGGGGATTTCACGGAAAATGTCCTTTAACCTGTTTTTCTCGTCGTTTTTGAACGCATACAGCATCTTTTGCCAGTAAGAATACATATCCGGTGCGTATTTTTTGAGGTTTGAAGCGAAAACCCGTGCTTTCCAGATAAACATGCCTGAGTTCCAGAAATAAGTGCCTGATTTAATGAAATTCACAGCTGTATCATGGTCAGGTTTTTCCTTGAATTCTTTGACTTTAAAGAACTCTTCTCCTGAAAAGCAATGCGGATTTTTTTTGGAAAACTGTATATACCCGTAACCTGTTGAGGGGTAGGAAGGGGGGATGCCAAAGGTTATGAGACAACTGCTTTTATCAGCAGCCTCTGCGGCTGCTTCTAGTTTTATTAAAAAAGAGGACTGGTCTTTTATCAGATGGTCTGCAGGAAGAACCGTGATCACGGAATCCGGGTCTTTCAAATAAATATGCGCTGTGGCAAGAAGAAGGCAGGGAGCTGTGTTTTTCCCTTCTGGTTCCACAAGGAAATTTTCTTGCGGTATTTTTGGAAGGAGACCGGCTAAAGCGCTTGTTTGTTTGCTGTTGGCTACAGTGTATATATCTGAAGAGGATATTTTGGGTGAGATTCTCTGGATGGTCTCTTCGATCATTGTTTTATCACTTATGATAGGGAGAAATTGTTTTGGTTTTTCTTTTCTGCTTAAAGGCCAGAACCGGCTTCCTACACCGCCTGCAATGATAACCGCGCTGATATTCATTTTTCCCTCCTTTTTGTTATCCTTACATCGTTAGAATAAATCCCAACACAGCTGCAGCAGCTAAGTAAAACGAGAACAAAAAAAACTTGCCTTTATTGATGATTTTAGTCAGAAAAACAAGAGAAAAATAACCTGTAAGGGCTGCAGCTAAAATGCCTATGATTATGATGCCCCAGGGTTGTGTAGAGATGACTGTTTTTTGCAGCTGAAAAACAGAAGCCCCTAAGATGACGGGTATGGAAAGCAAAAAGGAAAACCGGGCAGCCTTTTCCCTCTTCCATCCCAAAAAGAGCGCGCCGCCTATGGTTAAACCCGAACGGGAGAAACCGGGCACGATGGCTATTCCCTGAAGCACCCCGATAAGTAACGGATGCAGGGGGAGGTTCGTCTTTTTTTGCCTGGCAAATTTCGTAAAGAACAGAAACAGGGCTGTGATGAAAAGCGCTGCGGAAACGGCTGTGGGAGATGCAAACAAAGATTCAAAAAGGCCGCTGAAGAAATAGCCAATAAAAAACGTGGGAATAGAAGCCACGATAAGGGAAAGGACAAGAACCATATTCAGGTCCCTGGTTTTCAGAGAAGGTTTTTTGCAGAATTGCCAGAGGCTCAGCAGAATGTCTTTGATTTCTTTCCGAAGAAACACGAAGAGAGACAGGACGGTCCCCAAGTGGAGCATCACGTCAACCAGAAGCTGGGGTTCTTTAAGCCCTAAGAGATTCTGTATGAGAACCAGATGGCCTGAACTGCTTACAGGAAAAAACTCTGTTATTCCCTGGATTATGCCGAGAATTATTATTTTTATTAAGCTCAAGACTCACTGATTCTCCGGATGGCTTTTTCTATTGTTTTTTCGACTTCTTTTCGTATTGATTTTAGGCCCTGTTCGGTTTTAGCTTCGAATCTCAGCACCAAAGCTCCCTGCGTATTAGATGCCCGGACCAGACCCCAGCCATTTGGGAAAATGGCTCTTACTCCATCTATATCAATGATTTTATGTTTTTTGGAAAGATCTTTTTTGACTTCTTTGACGATTTTAAATTTGACCTTGTCCGAGGCGTAGATTCGGATTTCAGGGGTTGTAAAAGTCTGAGGCAGGTCAGAGAGCATTTCTGACAGCTTTTTATCGCTTCGAGACATGATTTCAGCAATACGTGCTGAAGAGTATATGGCGTCATCATATCCGAAGAAACGGTCTGCAAAGAAGATGTGACCACTCATCTCACCTGCGAGAATGGCCTGTTCTTCCTTGATTTTTTTCTTGATCAAAGAATGGCCTGTTTTCCACATTATGGGGCGTCCCCCGAGTTTTTTGATCTCATCATAAAGAAGTTGAGATGCTTTGACTTCGGAAATAACCGGGGCTCCCGGATTTGATGGAAGAATATCCCGGCAGAGCAGTATCATCAGCTTGTCGCCCCATATAATGTTTCCTTTGTCATCGATCACTCCTATCCGGTCACTGTCTCCGTCATATGATATTCCCAGGTCAGCTTTGGTTTCCATGACTTTTTTGATCAGATCTTTCAGAGCCTCCGGCAGGGTGGGATCAGGGTGATGATTGGGGAAATGACCGTCCATTTCACAGTAAAGTTCTGTCACTTCACACCCCAGCCTCTTAAAGAGAGGCACGGCCACCGGCCCTCCGGTCCCGTTTCCGGCGTCTATCACGACCTTTACTTTATTCTTTATGCTGATGTTGTTCACCACAAAATCTTCATACTCTTTATTGATGTAAAGATTTGTTATCTTTCCAGGCTTGTCTTTAATAAAATCTTTGTTTTTTATGAGTTTGTATATATTTGTGATGCTCTTTCCGTATAGGGTGGCTTGTCCCAGCATTATCTTAAAGCCGTTGAATTCGGGAGGGTTGTGGGACCCTGTGATCATGATACCTGCCTGCAGCTTTTTTCTGAAGATGCTGAAGTACAGCAATGGAGTCGGGACAGTGCCCAGGGATATCACATTACATCCCGTGGATTTCAGGCCTTCGGACAGATAGTCAAAAAATAATGGAGAGCTTAACCGGCAGTCTCTTCCAACAGCCACCTCGGTCTTTCCGTGTCTTCTAAAGAGAGTCCCGATGCCTTTTCCCAGTAAGGTGACTGTTTCCCTAGTCAGGTCCTGGTCCACGATGCCTCTGATATCGTATTGTCTGAATATTTCAGGTTTGATGGTCATGTGTTTCCCTCCTTTGGTCCTCGTTCCTTATTCCTCAGCTTCTGTTTTCAGGCCATTGATTTTATCTTTGATTAAACCCCATTTGTTTTGAGCGCCAAGGATGAATTCAATGAATTCTCTCACAGCTCCGCTCCCTCCTTTGTGACGGCATACATAATCGGCATTCTTTATGATCAGGGGATGGGCATCTGCGACAGCTCCTGCCAGCCCGACTGCCTGTATAACCTCCAGGTCTCCCAAATCATCTCCGATATAGGCAATTTCTTCCTCTTTGAGTTTGTGCTTTTCTTTTATTTCCAGAAAAACCTGTTTCTTAAGGATGACGCCCTGGTGGAGTTCTGAGATCCTCAGTTTTTGAGCTCTCAGCTCCAAAGCCTTTGAACTTTTTCCTGTTATGATTCCTGTTTTAAACCCGGCTAGACCGGCCAGAAGAATGCCCAATCCGTCTCTTACGTGGTATGACTTGATTTCCTCACCATTTTGGAGGACGTACAGAGAGCCGTCTGTCATGGTTCCGTCCACGTCCATAAGGATCATTTTGATGTGCTTTGCCTTTTCTTTTGTCTTCATTAGAACATCTCCGTGCGCCACAGGTCGTGGAGGTGGATGATGCCCTCGATCTTCCCTTCTTTGTTTTGAATGAGGAGAGAAGTGATTTTGTTTGACTCCATGATATTCAGGGCTTCTGTTGCCAGTGCTTCTTTGTCAACTGCCAGGGGCTTTGGCGTCATGCACTCTTTAGCGGTTTTATTGAAAACATCCTTTCCGAAGTCCTGCATTTTTCTTCTCAGGTCTCCGTCTGTGATGATCCCCTCTAACCTGCCGTTCATATCAACCACACAGGTCACACCAAGTTGTTTCTCCGTCATTTCCTTAAGGACCTGAGTCATAGGAGTATCCGGCTGGACCGAAGGGACCTGCTGTCCCTTGTGCATGAGATTTTTTACTTTCAGAAGTTTTTTCCCTAATTCTCCTCTGGGATGGAAGGATGCGAAATCATGCCTGTCGAAATTTTTGATGTTCATAAGGGTGATGGCCAGTGCGTCTCCGATTGCCAGCGCAGCCGTAGAGCTCGAGGTGGGTACAACATTATCTGGTTCAGCCTCTTGGTCGACTTTTGCTTCGAGCAGAATATCACTGTACTTTGCCAGCTTGGAATTTTTGTTTCCCGTAATGCCAATGAGTTTTATCCCTATTCTTTTGACAAAATCAAGGATGGGTATTATTTCTTTTGTGTTCCCGGAGTAGGAAACGGCAATGATAACATCATTTTTGACGATCATGCCCAGGTCACCGTGGCCTGCTTCAACAGGGTGTAAGAACATAGAAGGGGTTCCGCAGCTTGAAAGCGTGGCTGCGATCTTGCGGCCTATAAGGCCCGATTTTCCGATTCCTGTGACAATGGCCCTCCCCTCGATGTGGGAGAGGAGATGTACGGCTTTGACAAAATTTTCGTCAATGCTTCTGGCGAGTTTGCTCAGCGCCAGGGCTTCGCTTTTTATGACATTTTGACCTGTTTTTATGATTTCCCTATTTTTCATTGTCACCTCTGTTTATGAATCATAGACTGTTTTTTGGATAACGGCTTTTCTTATGTTAAGAAGGGACTTTAAAATAACATTTAACTCCTTTAATGGCAATGAGTTAGATGAGTCGGAGAGGGCTTTGGCAGGGTCATCATGGACCTCCATGAACACTCCGTCAGCCCCTACACTGACACCGGCTTGAGCGATAACGGGAATGAACTCTGTTTCTCCTCCAGAAGACTGTCCTTTTCCTCCGGGTTTTTGAACCGCATGAGAGGCATCGATCACAACAGGGAATCCCCACTTTTTCATGATCGGGATCGACCGGACATCAAAAACAAGATTGTTGTACCCAAAACAGGTGCCTCTTTCCGTCAATATGATATTATCATTTTTCTGCTTGAGGACCTTGTCAATGACATTTTTCATTTCAGGCGGGGATAAGAACTGCCCTTTTTTTATGTTCAAAGGCCTGCCGGTTCCGGCAGCTGCTGTGATCAAATCACTCTGCCGGCATAGAAAAGCAGGAATCTGAATGATATCCAGGACTTCAGCTGCTTTTTCCGCCTGCCATGTTTCGTGTATATCTGAAAGTACGGGGATGGAGAGCTCTTTTTTGATCCCATCCAGAATTTTTAAGCCCTGTTTGAGGCCAGGGCCTCTGTACGAGTCGATGGAAGAGCGGTTGGCTTTATCAAAAGAAGATTTAAAGATAAAGGGGATTTTGAGTTCCCCGCATATTTTATTTATTTCCGCTGCCATAAAAAAAGCGTGGTCTTCACTTTCTATCACACAGGGCCCTGCAATCAGGAAGAGAGGATTGAATCCTCCTATACACAGGTCTTTATTTATTTTGATTTCTTTTGGTACGCTAGGCATAGCTGGCTCCGATAAAAGATTTAAAGATCGGGTGTGGATCCAAAGGTCGGGATTTAAATTCAGGATGGAATTGACACCCGAGAAACCATGGGTGGTTTTTGATGTCAATGACCTCGACAAGGTCGTGTTTTGGGCTTTTCCCGGATATAACAAGACCTTTGTCTGATAATATTTTTTCATAATCCGGATTGAATTCGTATCTGTGCCGGTGATGCTCATAGACACGGGTTTTTTCATAGGCCGTGGCAGCGAGAGATCCTTTTTTGAGTATGGATGCGTATATCCGGCCCGCAGTCCAATTGTGGGCCTGAGTGGTGTTTGTTGAGGTAAAGCGTTCGTAGTGGCCAAGGTCGAGATCGGTCTCAGCTCCGTCATCCGTGACGTAAACTTCTCCATGCTGGAAAGGATTCATGGTCCCGGGGTTTACATTAAGATAGGAGCCAAATTTTTTGATGGCTATGCTGTATCCATGGCTTTCAAGAAGCCTTCCTATGGAAGCGGCAGCGATACCTTTACTCAACGCTGAAAGACCGCCTCCTGTGATGAAAATAAATTTACTCATTGTTTTTTGTTTTATTGAGCAATGATTCGACTCTGGTGATATCCGCGGGCACATTAACACTGAGAGTTGGATGGTGCGCTTCTACTGTTTTTATTTTGAATCCATTCTCCAGAGCCCGGAGCTGCTCCAGTCCTTCTGATTTTTCCAGAGATGAAGCGGGCATATTCTTATAGGCCATTAAAAACTTTTTTTGGAATCCGTAGACTCCGATGTGGTGCCAAAAGAAACCGGAAGGAGAAAAGGGTATGGGAGAGCGTGAAAAGTAAAGGGCGTTTTCTTCACGGTCTATGACCATTTTTACAATATTTTTGTCATGATGATATTCCAGGTCTTTGTTTTTTTGGCGGAGAGTGGCCATGAGGATGGTTTCTTTCTGAAGGATTTTAACAAGACTTTCAATCATCTCTGGGTCAACCATAGGCTCATCGCCTTGAATGCTTATGATGATGGGGAAATCCAGATCTCCAGCCACTTCTGAAGCCCTATCTGTTCCTGTTTTATGGGAAGGTGAGGTCATTTTGACCTCAGCTCCGAATTCCCTGCATTTTATGTGTATTCGTTCATCATCCGTAGCTATGATGACCCGGCTGAGGCAGGTGGCTTGCCTGGCTCTTTTATAGACATGTTCGATCAAAGGCCGGCCGTTTATCAAAGCGAGCGTTTTCCCCGGAAACCTTTGGGAACCGTACCGCGCTGGTATGATACCTAGGGCTTTTCTCAAGTCTTTTGTCCTGCCTTTTGTTCTGTTTTTACATCTTTCATATCGTTTTTGTCCTGGGGCATTTTTGGCGGAGAAGCCTGCGGAATCTTGTCGGTAGTCTGGCAGTTGGCTTCAAGAAATGCGCCTTCTTCCACGATAAGCTTTGGGGTGATGATTGTGCCGCTTACCCTTCCGCTTGAATGGATCTCAACTTTTTCTTTCGCCTGGATAGTACCTTTCACTTCTCCGCTGACTGAAGTTGACCCGATTTTGATATCCGCTTCCACTTTTCCATTGTCTCCTATGATCAACGTGGATTCAGAGTTGATATTTCCCTTGAACCGACCGTCTATTCTGAAAGAGCCTTTAAATTCCAAATCTCCCTTGAACTTAGTGTTTTTGTCAAAAAAGCCTGTTATCTTTGTTTCCTCAAATGGTTGTTTTTTGTCTTTCATTGATGGTCTCCTTTTATGATTTCGTATATTCTATTGAGTTCATCCAGAGAATAGTAGCTGATTTTTAAAGTCCCTCTATCAGCGGTCCCGGAGATGTCCACTTTGGTGCCTAAAATCTCAATCAGCTCGTCTTTGAAGGCCATCAGGTCCGGATCCATGGGATGGGGGCTTTTTTTCTCCGGTTCTTTTTTCGTCTGCGCGACGAGTTTCTCTATTTTTCGAACGGTCAGCTTCTTGGCAATGATTGTTTTGGCAAGTTTGACCTGGAGTTCAGGATCGCCTACGGAAATAAGGGCCCTCGCATGCCCCATAGCAAGATCTCCGTTGGAAAGTAATTTTTGAATACTGGGAGGGAGCTTAAGAAGCCGCATGTAATTGGCTACAGAAGTGCGGTCTTTCCCTACTTTTTCAGAGATTTCTTCCTGGGTGTATCCGAGTTCTTCGGCCAATTTGTTATAGGCTTCAGCTATTTCCATGGGATTCAAGTCCTCTCTCTGGAGGTTTTCCACAAGAGAGGCTTCGATCTGCTGTTCGTCTTTCATGAGACGTATAAGAACAGGAATTTTTTCTAAGCCGGCCTTTTGAGCAGCCCTCCATCTTCGCTCCCCTAGTATTATCTTATAATGGTCTTCCTCCGGAACAGCGACAATAGGCTGGAGAATCCCTGTTTGTTTAATGGAATGTGCCAGCTCTTCAATGGATTCGGGGTCAAAATATTTTCTAGGCTGCTCAAAATTTGGTTTTAGTTTTTCAATATCCAGTTCCACAAATTTTTCCTCTTTTAAAATCCCATATTCTTCGGGTAAAAATGCCTTTAGTCCCTTTCCTAATGCTCTCTTTTTCATCTTTTTAGTAACTCCTGGGCTAATTTTAAGTAAGATTGGGCCCCTTTTGATTTGATGTCATATAGCAGAATGGGCTTTCCAAAACTCGGTGCCTCTGCAAGTTTAACTGTTCTCGGAATGATCACTTCATAGACAATACTTTTCAGAGACTTCCTTATTTCATTTGCTACTTGTTTGGAGAGGTTGGTCCTTTCGTCATACATGGTGAGCACGATTCCTTCTATCCTGAGCATTGGATTCAGATAGGAGCGGACTTGGTCCAGGGTCTGCAAAAGCTCCGGCATCCCTTCCATACAGAAAAATTCTGTTTGTACAGGGATCAGGATGGAATCAGCAGCCGTAAGGGCATTGATGGTTAAAAAGCCCAGAGACGGAGGGCAGTCTATGAATATGAAGTTGAACCGGTTTTTTATTTTTTGCAAAGCTGTAAAAAGCTTTTTTTCCCTGTTGTTTTCTGAATAGATCTCAACTTCAAATCCTGATAATTCAGGGGAACTCGGGCACACATAAAGGTTGTCTAATTCATAGGGGAGGATTTGGTCCATGAGGTCTGTTCCATCCATAAGAGCAGGATAAATGCCTGTATTCTCTTTTTTTTCAATACCCATTCCTGCCGTAGCCATGCCTTGGGGGTCAAAATCAACGATGAGGACACGCTTGTTTCCTAAGGCCAGAGAAGCGCCCAGATTTATGGCAGTCGTTGTTTTCCCGACGCCTCCTTTTTGATTGGCTATGGCTATGATTTTGCTCATCTTTTCATATGTTCCACGTGAAACATCGCTCGCTCACTCATCTGTAAAAAAAGAGCGGTGTTCTTAACGTGTGAAGAATACAAGCTCAATAATCCTGGTCCCTAATTTATCATAAACGAGATGAAATTACACTCACTTCTGTTTATTTTTTTTCTCCTTTTTGGCCTGAACCTGAATATAAATATGGACGTTGAGAACAGCGGCTGGCGTCATTCCTGATATTTTTTTTGCCTCTCCCAGAGTTTTTGGCCTGAACCTGCTTAATTTTTCTATCACTTCTGCTGTTAATCCGGGAATAGACTTGAAATCCATGCCAGCAGGTATTTTTTGCTGGTCTATCTTGTTTATTTTTTGGATTTCTTTTTCTTGTTTTGAAAGATAACCCTCGTATTTGATTTCCGATTCAATATGCCTTATTTCTTCGTCTGTCAGGCTTTCAAAACCATGAGTGCTTTGAACAATATCCTTAAACTTGATATCAGGTTTCTTTAAATATTTCTTTAAAGAGATGACTTCTCCGTTATCAGATTTTATTTTCTCTGTACCCAGCAAAGAGAAAGCTTTATCAATGTGTTCTTTTTTATCCAAATATGCATTGTAGTCTTTCTCTGTGATCAATCCTAACTGTCTGCCGTAACCAATAAGTCTTTTATCCGCGTTGTCGATTCTTAACTGCAGCCTGTATTCTGCTCTGGAGGTAAACAGTCTGTAGGGTTCCTCAACTCCTTTGGTGATAAGGTCATCTATGAGAACCCCGATATAGGCCTCGTGTCTCTGAAGCGCGAAGGGTTTTTTCCCTTGTATCTTCAAGCCTGCATTGATTCCTGCCATCAGCCCTTGTGCGGCCGCTTCTTCATATCCTGAGGTGCCGTTTATCTGCCCTGCCAAGTAAAGGTTTTTGATTTCTTTTGTCTCCAGGCTCAGCAGAAGTTGTGTAGGTCCGACAGCATCATATTCTATGGCATATCCCGGCCTTAAGATCACGGCTTTTTCAAGACCCGGGATGCTCTTGAGTATTTTTCTTTGTGCTTCAAGAGGAAGGCTTGTGGCCATGCCGTTTATGTAGATCTCTGCCGTATCAATACCTTCCGGCTCCAGAAAAAACTGGTGCCGGGTGTGGTGAGGGAACTGGACGACCTTGACCTCAACTGAGGGGCAGTACCGGGGGCCGATGCCGATAATCTTCCCGCTGTACAGGGGCGACTGATCCAGGTATTCGTTGATTACTTCGTGTGTTTTGGTGTTTGTGTGGCCGATAAAGCATTTGACTCTGTTTCTCAGTTTCTCTTTTGTCCTGAAGGAAAAAGGCACTGGCTTTTTATCCCCGGGCTGGGGTTTGAATTTTTCCCATTCTATGGAGTCTCTGTGAAGGCGCATGGGGGTGCCTGTCTTTAGCCTAAAGGTCCGGAGCCCGATGCCTCTTAAATTCTCTGCTAGTCCATGGGAAGCCGGCTCATTGGCTCTTCCAGACGGGTAATGGTTGAGACCGATATGGATGAGTCCGTTTAAAAATGTCCCTGGTGTCAGAATGACACATTCAGCTTTTATGGTGTTCCCTTCTTTGGTGCTTACTCCAATAGCTCTGTTTTTTTTGACAAGGACTTCTTGGGCGATCCCTTGAAAAAGGGATAGATTTTTCGTGTTTTCGAGCCAGGTTTTCATTGTGTTCCTATAGAGGGCTTTATCAGACTGAGCCCGGGGGGCCTGAACAGCTCCTCCTCTGCTTCTGTTCAGCAGCCTGAACTGTATGCCTGTTCTGTCCGCCAAAAGCCCCATTATACCCCCAAGAGCATCGATTTCTCTTACCAAGTGACCTTTGGCCAGGCCCCCTATAGCGGGATTGCAGGACATCTGGGCGATGGTTTCAAGGTTTATTGTGACCAGACAGGTTTTCATGCCCATACGACTGGCAGCATGGGCTGCCTCGCATCCAGCATGCCCTCCTCCGATTACGACGACGTCAAAATGATTGTTTGCCTTCATCATGGTTCCTATTTGCCGATGCAGAACCGGCTGAAAATATTTTCTATGATATCATCGCTGCGGATCTCTCCCGTTAATTGGCTGATAAGAGGGATGGATTTGCGGACTTCTTCAGCGTATATTTCCTCCGGAAAGCCTTTGTAAAAGCTTTCTCTTCCTGATTTGAGGGCATCGAGGATGTCTTCGAGCAGGAGTTTCTGACGGAGATGGAGAATGACCTCATCGCCTGTTTCCTTTGTTTTGACGAACTCAGAGTATATGGTTTCCTTGAGGTCATGGATATTTTTTTTCTTCAGAGCTGATATTTTTACAGATGTCCGATCTGGAAAGGAAGATAGGATATTTTCCACGTCCATTTTTTCCGAAAGGTCTATCTTGTTAAAGATAAGGATGGTGCGGTTTTTTCCGTATTTTTTGAGAAGGAATCTGTCGTCGCCGGTCTCTGGCCGGGAACTGTCCAGCAGGAGAAGAATGCCGTCTGCCTGGCGGGCCAGCTCTTCACTCTTTTTTATTCCCTCTTTTTCAACAGGATGCTGCGGTATTCCGTGTCCGGCCATGTCAAGCAGGGTAAAGGTCGAGTCCTTTATTTTTATTTTTTCTGACAGGTAATCTCTGGTTGTCCCCGGATAAGGCGTGACAATCGCTCTTTTTTTCTCAAGAAGGGTATTGAAGAGAGTGGATTTTCCCACATTGGTTCTTCCCACTATGGCTATTTTTAATCCTTCGGACAAAGATTTACCCAGGTCATAGCTTTTGATGAGTTGTTCCGCGGTTTCAATGGCCTTTTCCAGGGAGTCGGCAATGGTTTTTTGAGGAAGGTTGAGATTTTCGTCTGGAAATTCTAAACGGGCCTCGATCTTAGAGAGGGTATCTATAAGCCTATCTCTCAGTGTCTTTATTTTTTTTGACAGGCTTCCACTCATCTGTTTGTAAGAAATTTTAGCCTGTTTTAGTGACGAAGCGCGTATAAGGTCATTGATAGCTTCGGCTTGTATTATATCAATTCTTCCATTGATATACGCTCGTAAGGTGAATTCTCCGGGTTGGGCATGCCTGGCTCCCTGTTTGATTCCCAGCCTTACGATTTCCTCTAGAATGACAGGGCTTCCGTGGCAGCTTATTTCTACGACGTCTTCTTTGGTATAGGAGTTCGGTGAGGGGAAATAGGTCAGGAAAGCTTCCTCAAAAGGTTCCTTTTTTCCCGGATTGAAAAGGGTCCCTAAGAGTACATATCTTGGTTGTATGGATCCCTTTTTTGGCTTGAAGAGAGTTTTTGCGATTCTTAATGAATTTTTGCCGCTCAGCCGGACTATTCCAATCCCTCCGAATTCAAAGGGTGTTGATATGGCTATGATTGTGTCGTCGAACATTCTTTTATTTTAAAACGGAAAAGAGAAACATTCAAATGAAAGACAATGAGGAGCTGCTTATGGAAATTGTCTTTAGCCTGAATACATCAGGGAAAAGGTTATTGTTTTTTTTGGTAAACTTTTATTTTTTTCATAAACCCGTTGCCCAGGCTTTCAGTAGAAAGACCCGGGATCTGGTTGACTGTTATATGGACAAGCCTCCTTTTATAAGGGTTCATAGGCTCCAGTATCTCATTTTTCCCTGATTCCTTAACCTTGCGGGCTATATGGTGGACATAATCTTTAAGCTCTCTTTCCTTTCTCTTTTTAAAGTGGTCGCAGTCAGCTTGCACTTTCTCCGGGGATATTTTGTTAAGGATATGCTGGAAAGCCAGTAAAAGAGAACCGTCTTTCTGAAGGAGGAAATGTTTGTCCGGCCCCTCAAAAATGAAATACGTGATATTATTGTTTTCCTGGGTCTTATATTTGATATCCAGGGGGAGATGTGACAGCATGTTATCAAGAAACTCATCTACTGACTTTTCGCCTTCCTCTGTTTTTGGCCAGGCTCTTATGACGATTTCCTTGGTTTTTATTCCGAATAGTTTTGTTTTTTCAGCTACTATTTCATAGTTGAATTTGGAACGGGGGATTTTAAGCACATGTTCGGCATGGCTGATGACATCTTCAAGATTTCTTCCTGTAAATTCTTTTTTGTGACTATTTTTTTCTTTTTTTGACATGTGGTTCCTTCTTTTGCATGATTCTGTTCGTTATATATTGCTGTCCTATTTGAAGGATATTATTGGTCAGCCAGTAAAGGACAAGGCCGCTCTGGAAATTCATGAAAAATATGGTCATTATGACCGGCATGATGAGCATCATCCTTTTTTGGGTCGCATCTCCGGCGGATGGAGTCATTTTTTGGTTTATGAATTGTGTTATCCCCATGAGAATGGGAGTGATATAATACGGATCCTTGATTGACAGGTCTTGGATCCAAAAAATAAAGGGACTGTGTCTGAACTCTATAGCGACGACCAGAAGACGGAAAAATCCCCAAAAGATAGGGAGCTGTATCAGTATTGGCAGGCATCCGCCAGCAGGATTGACGCCCTGTTCTTTGTAGAGCTTCATGGTCTCTTCGTTGAGTTTTTTCCGCTGTTCAATGTCCTGCTTGGCTTTTTTGTATTTAGATTTGAGGGCTTTTATTTTTGGCTGGAGTTCCTGCATCTTGGCCATGGATTTTGTGCTGCTGAATGTAAGAGGGAAAAACAGGATTTTTATCACAATAGTAAGTACGATTATGCAGAATCCCCAGTTCGGGATGGCATGGTGAACGATTTTTAAGGCACTGTACAGAATTTCTGATATAAAACCGAACAAACCGAATTTGATCAATTTTTTCGTATCACTCCCCATTTTTGAGAGAATGTCATATTTTTTGGGTCCTATATAGGCTTTATCAACGTGGTTCACTATAAGGAAAAAAGAGGAGCTTTCATTGATGTCCTGTTTCACGAAAGCTGCGCTTGCCTTTTGAGGGGATGTGATAAAAAGCGCTGTGAAATACTGACTCTCATAGCCGGCCCATTGAACAAAGTTATATGTGTTTTTTTCCGCATCGAATTTAGTTTCGGAGTGGCGGTTTACTTTCCCTCCGGAGTACACAGCTACTCCAGTTAGCTGGCCGAATCTGTTTTGTTTGGACTGTACCGGCAGATTGGCGAATGAAGGGCCCCAGACAATATTGGGTTCGATCTCCCTATTGTTTTTCAATACGGTTGTCTGGATATCTATTTCATACGTTCTGTCATAGAACGTAAAAATCTTTTCGACTTTGTTGCCTTGTTCGTCAGCATACGTGAATACCAATTCCTTGGACTCTCCATTATGGAGATTGATCTGGGTGGAAGAGGCCTTGAATAAGGCCTTATTGATGGAATCATTAAAGTCGGGATCTTCTGTGTTGAGCGAAAAAGGGTATTCATTAAGATCTTTTGACGAACGGGAAACCAGCTCCATCTGTTCGCCTTCATCATCTTGATATTCCGTTAAAGTCCATTTTTTAAGGACCGCTCCCCTGCTGCTCCATTCAGCGGTGTATAAAGAAGTCTGGACCGTAACTTTTTGTTCCCTTTCTCCTGCAACAGGCCTGATTTCTTCTTTGTCTACAGGCTCAGGTTCCTGGATTACCGTCTCTTCTGGCTGTACCTTTTTCAAAACAGGCTCTGTTTGAGCTGTTGGTTGCTGGGGAATGGTTGTTTGGGGTTCTTTTTTGAAAAACAGAGCTTGGTAGAGAAATATGATTAAAAATGAGATAATTATGGCGATCAATAGTCTTTTTTCTGTGCTCATGGTTGCATCCTTTTATGGGACTGGATCGACTCCTCCTGCATGAAATGGATGACATTTAAGGAGTCTTTTGATACCTAAAAAAATGCCTCTTGTCAGTCCGTATTTTTCAATAGCCTGGTAAGCGTATACAGAGCAGGTAGGGTAAAACCGGCAGTTATTTCCTAATAACGGAGAAATATAATGTTTGTATTGCCTGAGGACAAACAGTATCGCTTTTTTCATCACATTGACTGCTTCTGATTGATATGCTCTATGGCTTTGGCATAATCTTTCTGAAGATTCTTCCAGGGAGCCTTAAAAATATTTTCTTTTGCTATAAAGATAAGGTCTGTGGAATCTTCCAATAGATTTTTGTTTCTCCGGTAAAGAGCTTTTATCCATCTCTTGGCCTTATTTCTCTTAACAGCATTTCCGATTTTTTTTCCGGCGACGACCGCCAGTCTTGATTGGCTGCCACCATTTGGGAGGTAGATGATGATGAAGTATTTACCTCTATATCGGTTTCCTTTCTTATATATTAATGAAAACTCCCTTTTTTTTCTTATCCTTTCTTTTGGACTAATAGACTCTTTCATTAGGCGGAAAGTTTTTTTCTGCCTTTTTTCCGTCTGTTTTTTATGACGATACGTCCGCCTTTTTTCTTCATCCGGGCAAGAAATCCGTGGTTTTTTTTTCTTTTTCTGTTGTTAGGTTGATATGTTCTCTTCATCTTCTTTGTCTTTTTTTCGAATTGGTTTGGATAAGTATGTTAATAAACAATACTCTGTCTGTCAAGCCCGTTTTGGTCTTGTGTGCGTTCTTAATCCTGACATCATGGCTTTTTTCTTCGTAATAATCCGGCTTATTTGTTTTTTTATTTGACTTGGAGCCTTAAGTCTATTATAATTTTTTTTACATATGGATTACCTATCGGTCGGAGATAAGGTCATATATCCCAACCAAGGGATTGGGATTATTGAAGATATCCAGAAGCAGGATCTGTACGGGGTTGAGTCAAGGGTTTGCACTCTAAGGATTGTTTCCAACGATACTCTCATTCTAATCCCCTTTTCAGGTGTGAGAGCAATGGGGATTAGAAAGCTGGTGAGTGAAGATAAGGTCAGAAAGATTTACGAGTTTATGAGGGATGGAATCGTAGATGTAAGCAAGAACTGGAAAGGAAGACATAAGGAGCATGAAGAACTTATGAAAACAGGTTCTCTTCTTGACCTTGCTTTTGTTCTGAAGAGCCTCTATTATCTCAATCTCACGAAGCCTTTATCCTTCAGGGAAAAGAAGATGATGGAAAAAGCCAAGGCACTGCTGGTATCTGAGATATCAGAAGTGATTGATGCTACTAAAGATGAGGTTGAGGAAAGAGTGTTTAAGAATCTGTCCCTATGCTTTAAGGATGCAGCCACCCAGATAGACTCCTGAGTTTCAGGCTGTTGTCATCCGAGTTTCATTAACTGAAGAGGTCATAAAAAATCCTGTGGTTTTCAATCTGTAAACAATCCGGATTTATTTACAATTAAATTGATATATATTATAAATTACGGTGACAAAGGATTAATATTCCAGATAGGCATTAAAGGCAGTGTGTTATGAGATTGGTGGCAAAGAACAAAAAGGCTTTTTTCAATTATGATATTATTGATATTTTTGAGGCCGGGATTTCTTTGGTCGGCAGTGAGGTAAAGGCCATCAGAGAGGGAAAGATCAGTATTAAGGAAAGTTATGTTGATATTAAAGACGGAGAAGTGTTCCTTCATAACTGCCACATCAGCCATTATGAAGCAGCCAATCGTTTCAACCATGATCCGCTGAGGGACAGAAAGCTTCTTCTCCACAAGCGCGAAATAAAGCGTCTTATCGGTAAGATCAAACAGAAAGGATTGACAATCATTCCCACCAAAGTGGTGATTAATGATAAGGGATTTGTAAAAGTGGAGATATCACTGGCCAGAGGCAAAAAGATTTATGAGAAAAGAGAAGCGATCAAAGAAAGGGACCAGGAAAGGGATATGAGAGCTGAATTGAAAAGATACCGGAGAGGATAAAATGTTTTATTTGAAGAGGGAAAAATGGTTCATATAAAAAAAAAGAAAGGCGTCATAGGGATTCTTACTGGCGGAGGTGATGTGCCTGGACTGAATCCAGCCATAAGAGCGATCACTATAAGAGCTCTTCGTGAAGGGTATGAAGTCGTGGGCATACGCAGAGGGTGGGCAGGTTTGATAGATATGAATAGAGATGACAAAGAGTCACAAAGTCAAAATTATCAATTACTTACAGAAGATATAGTGAACAAAGCAGGGCGTACGGGTGGGACTTTCCTGCACACTTCAAGAACCCGCCCGAGTCATGTCCCTGATGTCAATATCCCTGTTTTTTTAAAGGATAAGTACAATAAAAAGACAAATGACCTCACCGAAGAAGTGCTGAGAAATCTGGATTATCTTGGGATTGATTATCTCATCCCTATGGGAGGAGATGATACATTGAGTTATGCTGTAAGACTGCATCACGAAGGAGTCAAAATTATCGGGATCCCAAAGACCATGGATAACGATGTCCCGGGGACCGACTACTGCATTGGATTCAGCAGCTGCGTGACCCGTATCATTAGCTTGACTCATTCTCTGAGAACCACTGCCGGTTCTCATGAGAGATTTTTAGTGATAGAGGTTTTTGGAAGATATGCGGGGTATACAGCCCTGATTCCTACCATGGCGGGTGCTGCAAACAGATGTGTGATTCCCGAATATAAATTTAAGATTGAGAACCTGTGTGAATTGCTCACACAGGACCGCTTGACAAATCCCAGCAAGTATTCAGTGGTTCTGGTTTCTGAAGGAGCTGTCTTTGAAGGGGAAAAGATGATATTTGAAAATCATGAAAAAGATATGTTCGGACATAAAAAATTGGGGGGAGTCGGAGACCTGATTTCAAAACAGCTAAAAGAAATATCCCCTCAGTACAACAATGGAAGAAGAATCAATGTCATAAACCAGCGTTTGAGTTATTTGGTGAGATGCGGCGATCCCGATGCTATTGATTCTATCGTACCCATGGCATTCGGGAATTTAGCTTTGGACCTCATTCTTGAGAAGGTCTCAGGGAGGATGGTTTCTTTAAGAAATGGGAAGTATGATAATGTTCCGATTGAAGTGGTTACAGGTACAAAGAAAACAGTGGATGTCAATAAATATTACAATAGGGAAAGGCTGAGGCCTTATTATAAGAGTTTTAATTACAAGCCTTTGTTTATTATGACCAGCGACTACTGACTTTATTCATAAGATCAGCCTGCATATCCATTCCGTATATCACAATCTATTGTCTTTTAATGTCATTATGTATACAAACAAAGTTCATCTCTTTATTTCTGTTTCATATTTAAATTTAATGCAGTCTGATCTTACCTTACAGGCGAGCCGATCTCGCTGCATCTGCTTCGTTACAGGGCATTCGCAGTGAAGGAGGATGAAATTCAGGTATGGCCTGTGCTCGCTAAAGATTTTTAACGCCATTCTACGTGCTGTATTCTCGGCTTCTGCGCAACTCCCCCCGTCGTGGGTCAGACATACTCGAAGCTCAGCTTCGCTGAGTTCCCTCAAACACAGCACTCCGAAGGCTAAATCTTTAATGTCGCCAGGTCCATACCTGAATTTCGTAAGGAACTACTCTATTCTTGTAAGATAAATAACATCATGCCTCATCCAGACTTTCAGTCAGGCGGGCTGGTTCTGAAGTCATCCGGAGGCGAGCGGGCATGGTTCCTCGCAGAGGGGAGCGAGCCGAGGAATAAGCTGATTTTACTCGCTGGGAAAAATCAGCGGGCTGAAGAACCAGCTTGCCTGATGAAAGTCTGGAGCACAGGCCATATCTGAATTTCACCTCGACTCGTGAATAAAGCAAGTACTACTGACTTTATTCATAAGATCAGCTTTTTTGATTGTGCGCAAGCCGGGCGGCTAATTTTATGGCTTCAAGCATGCTGGCCGGATCAGCTGTCCCTTTTCCGGCGATATCAAACGCTGTCCCATGGTCGGGAGATGTCCGGATAAAAGGAAGGCCGAGAGTAACATTGACTCCTTCATTGAAAGATACGAGTTTGAAGGCAATAAGACCCTGGTCATGATAGAGAGAGGCCACGATTTTTTTGCTTTCTTTATAAGCTTTGTTAAAGACAGTATCCGGGGGGAAGGGACCGCTTATGTTCAATCCTTTTTCTTGAGCTTGTATGATGGCAGGAATGATTTCATCGATTTCTTCGTTTCCCATTATTCCTCCCTCTCCTGCATGGGGATTTATCCCCGGAACAAGAAGGTGGAATTTTCGGTTAAAAGCTTGTTGAGTGAAGGTATCGAGACTTAAGAAAAAATGATACAGGTCCTTTTTTTTGATTTTATGCAGAGCCTTTTTTAAAGAGATATGATGGGTGAACAAAGCGACATTCATGTTCTTGGAGAAAAAGGACATGATTGCCTTAGAATAATACCTGGAAAAGTATTCCGTATGACCGGCCCAGCCTATCCCTGCAAGTTCCCATGCCTTTTTTGATATAGGGGCTGTGACCACAGCATCAAGAGAGCCTTGTTCCGCCTTTTCAACCGCTTTTTTAAAACAATTAAATGACAATGCGCCGTTTTCTTTACAGGGATGATTTGACGGAGTTGCTTTTGGATGAAGGGGCATATCATACAATGTGATTCCTGTGGGTTTAAGTGTTTTTTGGGGTGTATAACCCGGAATTTTTATGTTAAAACCGGCTCTCTTTATTTCTTTATCGATAATATATCTGGGCCCGAAAAGGATGTAGTTTGCTTTCGGAAGGCCGGGGAAGGAAAGGAGGGCCTTAATAGTGACTTCAGGACCTATCCCTCCTGGGTCTCCTAGGCTGATTCCAATTGTTATGGGAGCCATTTTTTGCAGGGAAGCAGGTCGGTCTTGATTACCCTTTTGTTTTTGAACTTGGTTCAATCTTGTATAAATATTTTATATTGCTTTTAAAAACCAGAAGATTTGGAGCGTTTTTCCGGTTTATTTTCAAGCAGTTATAATCATACCATTCAATCTGGCCTTCTATTTTTTCTCCATCAACGAAGATAATCCCCATAAGGGTCTTTTTATTCATCTGTTTCAAATAATAATAGTTCTCCGCATAGGTGTCATAAGAGGGGTGGGATTTTTTTTGGGATGGGTTTTGTTTATTACTGTCTTTATAATGGGAAAATTT
>JAGGYH010000062.1 GCA_021162615.1 Candidatus Aminicenantota bacterium | reverse complement strand
CTCCTTTTGCTTTCGAATATTTGCAATATTCAGGCCAGAATGGGAACTTTTGCAAATGATTTATTATCAATGAGTTAGAAATGGATATTATTTTTTAGTGTAAGCCGGGGTTAACTTCTGACGGCACTGTATGTTGACAGATGTTGGCACCGGAAAAGAGTGTTTTAAATGAACAAGGCCGTTTTTTATGAATAGGTCAGGTTAAGGAAGGTCTTTAATTCTTTCAAAGCTTTGCCCCTGTGGCTGACTGAGTTTTTTTCTTCAGAAGAAAGCTGGGCAAATGTTTTATTCAGAGGGGGATAAAAAAAGATGGGGTCATAACCGAATCCGTTTTCTCCTTGTCTGTGTGTGAGAATGTATCCGGAAACATGCTCTTCGATTTTATGTATTATTTTGTCCTTTCTGGCTAGGACCATGCAGGATACAAACCTGGCTTTTCTCTTTTCTCTCGGGACCCCTTTTAACAGTTGAAGGACTTTCTCTATGTTTTTATCGTCTGCAGCCTGTTCTCCTGAAAATCTTGCTGATAATACGCCCGGGGCTCCGGAAAGGTATTCGATTTCAAGGCCGGAGTCTTCTCCTAATGTCAATCCCGGCCATATGCGGCTGTAAAAAAGAGTCTTCCCTTCTGCATTCTCCATAAATGTTTTACCTGTCTCTATGAATATATAGGCAGAACTTATGTCTTTTATGGAGAGGATTTCCAAAAAAAGTTCTGACAGGGAATCCTTGATCTCTTTTACTTTTCCTTGATTAGCAGTGGCGAGAAGAAGCTTTTTTTTAATCAATTTTAAGTTCAGTGATTTCTTTTAGGTCTGTGAGGCTGTTATAAAAACTCTGTTCTTTTTCAAAGGAAGCCTCAAAGGCAAAGGATATGATGCTGAAAGGCCCCTCTTTTTTGTGGGAGATTTCCTTGAATTTAATGCCTTCATGAAGAGCAATTTTTTTAATGTCCAACAGGATTTTTTTCGAAGGATCGGATGTCACTCTGTAATGGTATACTTCTTTTTTAAGATGTCCTGGTTCGACTTTCTCGAGAAGGAAAAGAGTGAGGATGATAATTACCGTGAAAATAACAGCATACAGGTAATAACCGGATCCAATGACAAGGCCGAGCACAGCCACAGCCCAAAGACCTGCCGCTGTCGTGAGACCGATGATCATCCCTTTGGACTGTATGATAGTTCCTGCTCCCATAAATCCTATCCCGGTTATGACTCCCGCTGCGATCCTTGTCAAATCTCCCATGGATTCTTGTTTGCCCTTGAGAAGGAATCCTGATAGGATCATCATCATCGTTGATCCCAGGCATATGAGGATATTGGTTCTAAAGCCTGCTGGTTTCTTGCTTGATTCTCTCTCCAGCCCGATAAGGCCTCCTAAAGCCGTGGCAAGGAGTAGCTTTAAAATGACTTCAGCTGTCTGCATCGCACGTCCCTTTTTAACGGATACAGTTAATCTATCATAAGCTATGGTAAAAAAACAAGCTGATATGATAAATCTTCTTGACCTGACTAGTTCCTCATCCAGGTTAAGTGTTTTCTTATGGCCGGCCCGGGTTATCGGCCGATTTTATCTAAAAGAAAAGATATAAAAAAGATTATGACTATAAACAGAGTGTAGCCGGCAAATAAAGGATTTTTAAGAAGTCTTTCCGGTTCTTCCATCACTTCACTTTTTTGCAGTGTGTGTTTGAAAAAAATCATGAAATAGGCCAGCAGCAAGGGGGACAGATAGATGAAGGATTGGAGTTTAAAAGAAACGGCAAAATAAAAGAATGGGATAAAGAAGAACAGGACACTTATCCCCATACCTGAGAGCAGGTGTTTTTTAGAGTATTTTTTTAGAGAAGCTCTATAATTTCCAGCGTTTTCTTTAAGAAATCTGAATTCAGAAAGCCTTTTTGCAACCATAAGAAAATTGCCAAATGCCCACCAGCATATCAATAATGATAGAGGGGGGAAGATACCAGGCCGGGAAAAAGCAAACCATCCGATGAAAAAGCGGATGGGATTGTTGGCAGATTCAGAGACGGAGTCGAGAAAAGGGATATCCTTTGTTCTGATAGGCTTTATATTGTAGATAAATCCTGCGGCAAGCAACGCTAGGAGAGAGAGGGAAAAAGCTTTATTAAAAAGCAAATAGGCTGCTGCAAGACTGCTTACTGACAGGATCAGTCCAAGGAGAAGGAAAGGGAATTTTTTTATTTCTCCTTTGACTAAGGGGCGGTTTTTTTTGGTGGGATGGTGGATGTCAAAAGGGGCATCGGCGATTTCATTAATGATATAGTTGGCTGTAGATATAGCCCAGGTAAGGAGGAATGCAAACAGGCATTTCCATAATGCCGCACCTAGAACAAGGGAGCCCGCCTCCTCTCTGTAAAGAAAAAAGAAAGAGGCTGTGCCAACGAAAATGGCCAGACTTCTCGGCCATCTCTCAGGCCTGGCTGCTTTTAAATAAGGATTCATCTTATTTTTTTTGAGCGTAAATCTCTATTGAATCGCCGAGAGCCAATTTTATCGGAATTTTCCTGAAAAAAGAAGAAAGAAAATTACTTTTAAGCAAGAAGTCCAGAAATGCAAGCCGTGATATAAGATAATGGGCGGAGAACGTCCAGGTGTAGTTTCTTGTTTTTATGACCTTGAAACCGGCTCTTTCCAGAAGTCTGCGGAGGCTTGTTTTGGTAAAGTAATGAATATGGGCCGGCCTGAAGTGCCACCACCTTCCGCCAGAAATTTTCGCGGCTAGACTGTGGAGATTGGGCGTTACCAGACACAGTACCCCGGCCCGGGTTAAGATTTCATGAGCTTTGAGAACAGCTTGATATGGATAGGGGATGTGCTCGATAAAGTCAATCATGGTGACGGATTGATAATATTTCTCTTTTAGCGGGATTGATTCAAAGGCGCCTTCTCTTATTTTCAGATTGTATTTTTTTTGAGCGGTTCCTACCGCCCAAGAGCTGGCTTCTATGCCGTCGGGTCTCCATCTATACTTACGGGCTGAGTTTAAAAAGATCCCGGTGGCAGCTCCCACATCAAAGATGTTGCCTTTCCCCGGATGGATTTTATTGATATTCCATAGAATGGGAAGGAAGTTTTTTTCACGGCCGCCAGCCTCCTCCTCATATGAGGGATCTTTGATTTGTGCGTAGAGACGCCGGATGTAATCTGCAGTGGGACAGGGATTTGCAAAGACATGTGTGCAGTCAGAGCATCTGCTTAAATCCCAGATTTTCCCGTAGTCCTTATCTGTGATTTTTATTTGGTCATGATTGAATTCTTTATATGAAATATTTCTTTGCCTGATTATTTTTATGTTTGAACTTGAACATACAGGGCATTCTGTTCTGGTCCAGAAGAGAGGTGTGTCTTTTTTCATTTTACAGTCTTTTAACACTCAGGAGAGCGCTTGTCAAACTCTGATCGATTTTTTGCTTTTTTCATGAGAAAAGTTTCATTTGGGAATTTTTTTCCTGGAAGGGTTTCGAGTGGATTTTTTTTATGAGTTCTTCTTCAATAGCATCAAGAAAGCGGCTTCTCCTTGGCTCCATGTGTTTTCCCTGGATATATCTTTTTTTGGCATAGGTCAGGTACAGATATTTTTCAGCTCTGGTCATACCTACATAGAGAAGCCGTCGTTCCTCTTTAATGTCAGATTTATGACTGGGGAACAGGGAATACGGGAGGATACCTTCTTCACAGCCTGTGATAAAGACGCAGGGGAACTCGAGGCCCTTGGCTGCGTGGAGTGTCATCAAGGTAACACATTCCAGAGAAGGGTCATATGTGTCAGCACCCGAGCCCAGTGATATGTATTTCATAAATTCTTCTGTATTTTCGCCGAATTTTTCGGTCATATTCAAAAGCCTTTTAAAGGAATCTTCTGCCTCTTCTTTCTGCCGGAAGAAAAAACGGTCTATTATGGTTTGAACACTTTTGGTCGTTGACTTGTTTTTTGTTATATCAGGAAGGCTGGAAATATTTTTAGCTTTTATGACTTTTCTTTTTATCAGGCTCTGTTTAAGAAAAAGGTTCTCCTGATTAAGGCTGAATCTCAATATATCAATCACGGATCTTATAGGCTCTTCCCTGAAAAAAGGAGTTTCTCCGACCTTTTGGAAAGGAATACTGTGGTCATTTAAGGCTTTCTCAATAGCCTTCATCTGTTCTTTAATACGGCACAGCACAGCAAAATCAGAAAGGCTGTTTATATCTTCTTTTTCATTGCCTTCACTGATATCGGAGTCCATGGAGAAAAATCTTAATCCGCCAATAATGTCTTCGATTTTTCTTGCGACAAATTCAGCTTCGCTCTTATCCGTAGTGTTTTCTGCCAGATTGATTTTTACCCCTCTGTGCAGTCCTATAAGCATATCTTCTTCATGCGCAGCATTATTTATCATTTTTCCCGATGCTCTGAGGATTAGGTCAGAACATCTGAAGCTTTGTTTGAGCTTGTATAAGGAAGCCGTGGGATGATCTTTTAGGAAGTCAGTCATGAAACGAACATCAGAGCCTCTGAATCCATATATGGCCTGGTCAGGATCTCCGATGATATACAGGGAGGCATCCTGTTCCGGCATAAGCTTTTTTATCATCTGATACTGAGCAGAATTGATATCCTGGAACTCATCCACCAGCACATGGCAGTATCTGTTTTTATAAAAACTCAGTACCGATGGGGTCTGGGAAAAAAGAAAAAGGGGCCTGTACAGGCAGTCATCCAGGTCAAAAAGGTCTGATTCTTTAAGTTTGTCTTCATATGATTCAAACAGAGAAAAGATGTGAACATCGTTTATTTCCCCAGGTAATTTAAAGCTCTGTTTGATATCTTTTATGGATTTGGCGGTGGTTGCGGCGTTTTTCTGTTTGAGACCAAATAAATCCCGGATCAGGATGATTCTTTCTTCGTCGTCAAGGATTGAAAAATGTTTGCTTCTTCCCAGGTGTTCAGAGTGCTTCTTGAGGATTCTATAGCCGAAGGCATGAAAGGTGGACACGCTGAGCCCGGAGAGTTTTGTTTTGCCGGGGAGCATCTCCTCCAGTCTCTTTCGCATTTCCTGGGCAGCCTTGTTCGTAAACGTAACGGCAAGGATTTTTTCAGGGGGGACTCCTTGTTCCTGGATAAGATACGCTATTCTGCAGCACAGAGTGTGGGTTTTTCCTGTTCCGGGTCCTGCAATGACCGCAGCCGGGCCTTTGTCATGCAGGACAGCTTGTTTTTGCTCTCTGTTAAGCTTTTCCAGAGCAGCTAATTTTCCATATTTTTCAGATTTGTCTTCCGCGATCTCCAGCATTTTGTGAAATGGAGATCGCGGCATTTTCCCCTTAAGCATTCTATACTCATTGAGGTCAAAATTAATGATTTTTCTTTTAGGTATGGCTGGGGGCGCCTCTGGTTTTTTATCAAACAGAAAGACTTGGCTCTCCGGAGATCGGGGCTCCTCTTTATGGAATACCTTTATTTTGCCGTACTCGCCGTCAAAGCCTTCCTGAATCAGAACCTGTCTTGAGCGCATCCTTTTTATGGCTTCAGCTAGAATTTCGGATCCCTCCTTTTTAAGTTCTTCTATTGGCAAATCAAGGAGGATACCTAACTCAGGCCCGTTCCTGTGGATGAGAGAAAAGTATTCGGAATCGACTTTTTTTGAAGCTGTCCCGATCTGCATGATCTCGGATAGAATTTCTTTCAAAGGGATAATCGAATAGAACGGCAGTCTATTCGGACGCTCATCAAGGTCTTTCCTGTCAGAGAGTTCAACCACTCTGTTCATGACACCCACAGTGACTTTTTTCCCGCATTTAGGGCAGATTCCCTTGTTCTTTAGCGTCTGGACGGGATCCCATCGTATACCGCATTTTCTGTGGCCGTCGTAGTGATATTTCCCTTCCTGGGGAAAGAGGTCAATGGTCCCTAGAAATTTTTGAGGATCTCCTGATTTCATGGCTCTAATGATATCCGTGTAGGACAAGTTTGTGTCCAGGATGTTGGCGTTGCGTCCCAGTTTTTCTGGGGAATGAGCATCTGAATTTGACACCAGTGTGTATTTATCTAAAAATGAGCACATCCAGTGCATGGGAGCGTCTGTGGAAAGACCGGTCTCAACAGCGGATATATACGGTGTCAGGTCTTCAAAACATTCATCAATGGAATCAAAGCCTGACTTTGATCCGAGTACAGAAAACCAGGGAGTCCATATATGGGCGGGAATAAAATATGTTCTTTCTGAAGCTTCCAGAACCATTTCCAGGAGATCTCTGGAGTCGAGGCCTAAAATGGGTCTTCCGTCGGATGTGATATTTCCGCCGATCTTCAGAAGGGATTCCTGTATTTTCTCTGCGGTCGCAAAGTCAGGGGCCAGAACAACATTATGAACCTTTCTGACTTTGTTGTTTTTTTTATATATATTGCTTATTTCCGCTGAGAGTATGAATCTGATTTCCGGACAGAGGTCAATGGCTTTGGGGATATTCAGCTCTTTTTGATGCTCTTTTTTGAGCTTAAACAGACCTTCTTCTGAAGGGACCAGTTTGTCTTTGAGTTCTTTCAGCCATCCAGGATGAGTGAAATCCCCGGTGCCTACCACGGAGATACCTTTTACTCCTGCCCAGTAATGGATAAATTCAGGGGAAAGCTTCTTGCTGGTCGCCCGTGAGAAATGGGAATGGATATGGAGGTCAGCAATAAACCGCATCTTATCTCTATTTTAAACAAAAAACAGGGATGGTTCTATTTTTTTATTTACTGACCTGTATTGTTTAAGGGAAAAATAAAAAGGCACTCTCCTCTTTAAGGAGAGTGCCATTTTTTGTTTGGCGTATAGCGTTATCGAGTTAAACGACAGTTACATTTTTTGCCGCAGGTCCTTTGGGACCCTGCTCGATCTCAAAGGTAACTTTATCGCCTTCTTTGAGAGATTTGAAACCAGACGCGTTGATCGCTGAATGATGAACAAACACATCCGGTCCGTCTTCCTGCTCAATGAAGCCGTAACCTTTGCTGCTATTGAACCACTTTACAGTTCCATTAGCCATTGTGGCATTCTCCTTTCCTAAGATACTCAAGGTTTCAAACTGGGGGATGCCACTTAAAAAAATGGTACTCTCCTGCAGAACGAAACCGGCTTGCTCCTAAGAACAAACCTTTACTGATTATAAACATTATATCATAT
>JAGGYH010000075.1 GCA_021162615.1 Candidatus Aminicenantota bacterium | reverse complement strand
TTTCTCTTTGTAGCTTACTTGTCCGGATCGATAATGTAGTTTTCTTTCATCAATAGCTGGACTTCTTCCCTGGCCTTCTTTATGGTTTTTTCTGCTATTTCATATCTTTCTTCTTTGGGGAGATCTAATCGTGCGACTCCCTGTTCAATCGCCTTGGTTCCGACTCTTACGGCTTCTCTCGGGAAGACTTCCCACTGGTCCATATTAGGGATTATATATTCTTCATTGAGTCCTTTGTCCTCTGCAACCTGAGCAAGTTCTTTGGCTGCTTCTATGCACATCTCGTCTGTTATCTTCTTTGCTCTCACATCAAGAGTCCCTCGGAATATTCCTGGAAATCCGAGTGAATTATTAACCTGGTTAGGAAAATCCGACCGACCGGTCGCAACGATCCTTGCTCCGGCTTCTTTGGCTTCCCACGGCCATATTTCCGGGATAGGATTGGCTGCAGCAAAAACTATAGCATCGTCCGCCATGCTTTCTACCCATTCTTTCTTAATAACACCGGGTCCGGACTTGGATGCGGAAATCAGCACATCAGCGTCTTTCATGGCTTCAGGAATGCCCCCTCTGACTTCCCACTTGTTGGTTATCTCGCAAATATGCCATTTTTCCTTATACTTTTCTTTGAGTGTTTCTCTGTCCTCACGGTCTCTATGAAGGATCCCCTTTGAATCGACCTGAATGATGTTGCCTGCTGTGACTCCGGCCGTAATAATCAGCCGGGCTATGGCTATATTAGCAGCGCCTGCTCCTATGAGTGCGATTCTCACGTCTTTGATGTCTTTTTTGACAATTTTCAATGCGTTTATGAGGCCAGCCACTGTGACACAGGCAGTCCCCTGCTGGTCATCATGCCAAATGGGAATCCGGCATTCCTCGCGGAGTGTATCCAGGATCTCAAAACATTTCGGATGAGACATGTCTTCAAGATTGATGCCACCGAATGTCGGCTGGAGTATTTTTACCGTTTTTATGATTTCTTTCGGATCTTTTGTGTCCAGCATTATGGGGAAAGCGTCCACTCCGCCTAAGTATTTGTAAAGAAGGGCTTTCCCTTCCATAACAGGAAGACCTGCCTCAGGTCCGATATCGCCCAGTCCTAGAACCCTTGTCCCATCAGATATAACAGCGACAAAATTTCCTTTATTCGTCAGTTCATAGGCTTTGTCTATGTCCTTTTCTATCTCTCTACAGGGGCTGGCCACCCCAGGTGTGTACCAGATTGCAAAATCATGGAAATCTCTGATCCTGCATTTTGGTAGAACCATGATTTTCCCTTTATAAAAAGGGTGTAATCTCATTGCATCCTTTGAAGGCGCTTCCGCCTTTGCCAGGAGCTGTTCGACCGTAACTTCTTTGCTCATTTTATGGCTCCTTTTCGTAAGAGGTATACCTTATAATGCCTCTTCTTATATATTTATTATTTATAAAAAAAAATTCCTGTTAAATCCTATTGAACGAGTCAATTATAAACTTAATCTTTTCTAAGTCAAGTCCTTATCTAAAGCATTTTTCCAGTCTGGTATTTTCACGAGCCAAAGTTCTGAATTCTTTGTGAAAATCAGGTGTGGACGCGGCGACATTGAAGATTTAGCCTTCGGATGAGGTTTTTCGAGGGAACCCGGTAAAGCCGGGCGACGAGTATGTCTGACCCACGAACGGGGGGAGTTAAGCAGGAGCCGAGAAAAACGAAGAAGAATGGCGTTAAAAATCTGAATGGAGCACAGGCCATACCTGATTTTCAGGATAGAGGCTATCGATGAAGAAAGCATCGTTCACTGTCAGTCCGGTCAGGGCTTTTTGTGGCAATCATTGACAGGCCGAGTTCATCTGCCTTCTCAATAACAAGTTTATCGTTCACAGAACCGAGTGGAAAAACAATAGCTGTTATACCGCTTTTCGCTGCGAGCTCCACGACATCAGGAAATGGCATGAATGCATCGGATGCAAGAACACACTGATCCGGACCATAACCTCTTTTTGAAAGCCTGACGGCATCTTCTGCTGCATCAATCCTGCTTCTCTGCCCTGATCCGATGCCATGAACTTTATCTTTTTTCCCTATGACAACAGCATTTGATCTTGTGAAACAGGCAACATTCCAATTAAAAACAGCAGCGTCTATCTCATCTGCTGTCGCTTTTCTTTTAGAGACCACTTCCAATTGATCTCCGGATACTATCCTTGAGTCAAATCTCTTCTGGACAAGAAGGCCGCCTGCCACCCGCTTGAATTCAGTATCATTGTCCATACTGGGTTCATATAAGGAAGTCCCCATTTTAACGATTCTAAGAGGTTTTCTGGTTGAGAGGACCTCCAGTGCTTTTTCTGTGAAATCGGGAGCGTACACGACTTCAATGACTCTTCCTTTTTCGATTATGATTTCAGCTAGTTTTTCAGTCACAGTGTAACTGAAAACATCAACACTTCCGAAATTAGATAAAGGATCGCATTTCCATGCTTTTGTATAAACCTCTTCTGGTTCGTCTCCCAATGCCACTCCACTCGGCATTTCATGTTTGATGAGCGCACATATTTTTTTGTCCTTATATATGGATGAGAGTTTTCTGACCAGCCGCTGGCCCAGATCCATATCACCCACATTAATATAACTCAAGCCTTTTGTGCCCTCTTTAAGTATCTCCAGCGTGGACATGTTGGGGCCCGATGCTCCCTGTTCCTGATAAAAAGCAGCCGGATATCCCGGGTTTTCTCCGTATCTCATGGACTCTTTTTTTATGAAAAAGGTGTCCCCCACTTTTATTCTATCCGGAAAACCCTCTTTCACTTTTGTTCTGTACTGCTCTCTGGTTTGTTTATCGAATTTTTCCATCTCTTATCCACTCCTTTATTGTCTGTTTATGATAGCGACATGGCTTTTTTTAAATTCCGGTAGTTGGTAAAAAACACATGCCAGAGCCACTCTGAAGTCAATTTGATTCGTGCCCGGCCTTAAGAAGTGATAGACAGACTGGGCTGTTTTATCAGCATTTTTGAAGGGAAGGTCTATGGGCACAGGTTCACCCTTAAAAGACGGCAGCGGGTCTGTTTTTTTGCCTTCATAAGTTGCAATATATCTCCCTTTTCCCGGAATTAAAGGAAACTCAAAAAAATTTTTTATCGAACCATTGTTTTCAGCCCTTTTTATGATGCTCAGTGCTGCTTTCTTGCCATTGAGCACACACCCGCTTATTCTAGGCGTAAAGCTAGGGGCATCCGGCTCATAATCCCAGGGTTCTAAAGATTCTGACAAAACATGAACAGGACTGCATGAGATATTCAGATTCTTATAAATGTCATCGGTTTGTTTCCCATTGCTGACTGCTATCCCTGTGCTGATTTGAATGGCAGGATATATGAGAAGGTCTCTGTCCCCTTTTCGAAGCTCTTCCTCATCCGCAGGCTTTACAAATATCTTTCCCTTGGAATACTCTATTTTCCTTGCTTGGCTGGAGGAAGAGCGGCCTGTCACTGCATAAAGAACAATGACATGGCGATCCGAACAATCCTTCCCAACTATGATTATTCTTCCCGGATACGGCAAATTTTTAATCGCTCTTGTGTTATCGTTCATTTTCTTTTAATGTGTATTTGTGTAAAAAAATATCACAGTTCTAGTGAGATATCAACCTCGACTCGTTCATCATCCAGGTTTATTAATAGTCAATTTTTATGTAGAATAAAAACATAATGAAAAAACATAAACTTCCAGTAAAAGCATACAAAAATCTGGAATTTTTAATCTCCAGGGAGGCTAGAGTCATAAGGATCTTAAGTGAATACCTGGAACCTTTAAAAAGGCTCAGGGATTTTAAGATCAACAACACAGTCCTTTTCTTTGGATCCGCCAGAATAAATCCGAAAAACAGTGATTCCAAACTTATTCCCTATTACAAGGAAGCTGAAGAACTGGCTTTTAAACTTGCCAAATGGGCCATTGACTTAAAGAAAAATGGCAAAAATTTTGTTATCTGTACCGGAGGGGGAGGCGGATTTATGGAAGCAGCTAATAAAGGCGCATCCAAGGCCGGAGGAAAATCGATTGGTATGAACATATCTCTCCCCAAAGAACAGCATCCAAATCTTTATATTTCTCCTGAACTTGGCTTTGAATTTCACTATTTTTTTATGCGCAAGTTTTGGCTGGCATACAAAGCCAGGGCGATCATTGCTTTTCCGGGCGGCTTTGGAACACTTGATGAAATATTTGAAATTTTGACTCTCGTGCAGACTGAGAAAATATGCAAAGATGATATTTATATAATGCTTTATGGAGAAAAATACTGGAGAGAGATCGTTGATTTTGAGGCTCTGGTCAAATACAAGACAATCTCAAGAAAAGACCTGGACCTGTTTCATTTCTCTTCAGATCCGGAGGATGCCTTTCTCATCCTCAAAAAAAATTTGATCAAGCATTTATAACTCTTTGAACTAAATTTCATCTCAAAAGGTGATTGATTCAGACATAATATTTTGCAAGACTAGTTACAGTCATGAACCATAGAGGGAAGACTCAGTTTGTTTTTATGCTTTTTGCTGTGGTAATGATTTTTTTCTCTTCCTGCAGCCGGAATCAGTACAAAACCACTCCTGCTGTCATAACAGGCCAAGCTTCCTGGTACGGACCCCATTTCCATGGAAAGACCACCTCCAGTCAAGAAGTCTTTGACATGTATGATATGACCGCTGCTCACAAGAGCCTTCCTTTCGGAACCTATGTTATGGTCACAAATCTTGACAACGGCAGGTCAGTGAAAGTAAGGATAAACGACAGGGGCCCTTTTATTAGGGGAAGAGTGATCGACCTTTCTTATGCTGCGGCAAAGGTCCTGGGTATGGTCGGCACAGGTGTTGTGCCTGTCCGCATTGAGATCCTCTCTGATATTTCCGTTGATGCGGATGGGCAGAGGTTTGCGGTCCAGGTAGGAGCGTTTGTAGTCAAAGAGAATGCTGAGGCCTTGAAGTCAAGATTGGACAAAAAATACAATAATGTCTATATATCACAATTCAAAACACCAAACAGAGTGTATTACAGAGTCAGATTATCTTTTGATTCCAGAAGCGACGCTCTCAAAACAGCTAAGAGTCTACAGAAACAGGGACTCGAGGTGTTTATTGTGGAATATCAGGAATGATAGCCATTGTTAAAGATAAAAAAAATGGGTCTCCGGACACTGGGTCAAACGTAGAGGCCGCTGGAGAAGGCACTAACAGGTCTCTCTTTTTTATAAAGGAAAGCGCATTCTCTGAGTATGTTTTCTTTGCCGTTGTGAACAGCAAACCGCCTTCCTTTCCATAGGGAAGCGGCTCCGTATTCACCCTTTTTATTAATGGCATAAAAATTCAAATCAAAAGCCGGATGTCCGTTCTCGTCCAGATATCTCGGCCATAGCTTTGCTTTTTCAGATATCCTTACAAGTGTTTTTATACATGCTTCCTCAGGGGAATGCCCCTTACGCATGAACTCAACGACCGCATTGCTTCCGCATGTGAGGATATTTGCTTCCCCAAGCCCTGTGGACCCGGCAGCGCCTATGTCATTATCTACATACAAGCCGGCTCCTATGATCGGTGAGTCGCCTACTCTTCCTGGTATTTTAAAGAAAAAACCGCTTGTGGTCGTAACACCGGCCAGGTCTCCTTTTGCATCTAAGGCACAGCAGTTTATGGTTCCATGAGAATCCAGAGCTGCACGCAGGTCAGGATCTATTTTTTCAGATGCTGATGGCAGCCAGAAATCCGAATCCGAAAGCATCTCTTTTCTTTTCAGCCATATTTTTCTCGACCTATCAGTGAGAAGATTTTCCTCTTTAAAACCATGGCTTTTAGCAAACCGAAGCGCTCCTTCCCCTACAAGAAGGGCATGAGCAGTCCTTTCCATAACCAGTTTGGCGACCTTTGATGGATTCTTTATGTTTCTCAGGCCTGCCACAGCTCCTGCATTATGAGTAGGGCCGTGCATAACAGATGAATCCAGTTCAACCACTCCATCTTCATTAGGAAGCCCTCCGTACCCGACCGATATGTCCTCTGGATCGTCTTCAATAATATTCACGCCAGTTATCACGGCATCAAGGGAATCGCTTCCCTCGGAAATCATTTTCATGGCTTTTTCTGTAGCTCTCAACCCGTTCCTGCTGGATATGACAACTGGACGGCTCCGGTCTTTTTCCGGAGGGATTATTTTTTTTGTTCCCGGAATGAATGAAGCAGCACTGAGACTTATCCCAGTCTTAATGAATTTTCTTCGAGTTATACTGTGAGTCATATTCTTAACCTCCTTTCTGTTACCAAATTACTTTATTTGATTTTTATTTTCAATCCAGGTTTGACAGGCCATTCATAGTTTAGTATAAGAATTTTTTCCATACCATGAGAAACAAAGTCCTCTTTTCTGCATCTCTTTTTCATTTCATAAATGATGCTTCATCCGTAGCCATTCCCATGCTGTTTCCCCTTCTCTACAGCAAAGGATTTATTATCACAAACTACTCACAAATAGGGATACTCTCCTATCTGGGCCTTTTTGTCACATTCCTTTTTCAGATTCTCATCGTTAATTACTCAACCAACTTATCCTATAAGGCAATGCTTGCCATAAGCATTTGCGGCATTTCCCTCTTTATCTTTTTATTGACATTTTCTCAATCATTTCTGCTTCTTCTGGTATTTTATGTCTCCATGAGAGTCTTTTTAAGTTTTTATCATCCCCTGGGAGTCGCAGCAATATCCCGGTCTCGTCCGGAAAGCGCCCTTGATTCAGCTATGGGTATTCAAAGCGGATCTGGAAATTTCGGTGTGTTTGTGGCCTTTATTTCCGTTGGATATCTTGCCCAAACCTGGAACTGGAGATTTCCACTTTACATTTGGGCTGGCGCCGTATTTTTGCTTGGAATGGTCAGCTTTTTATCCGTGAGAAAGATTTCAGCTCTCAAAGCTACATACAGAAAACCTGATTTGTCTCTGTGGTTAAAGTCTCTGACCAGCATGAAAAAGTATGTTTTGGGTATTTTTTTCGGAGGTGGCTGCTGGACCGTAACGGTTTATTATGCCCCTTCGCTTCTTCATCATAAATTCCATATTCCTCTGGCAAAAACAGGCATATCCATGGCCCTGTGGATTTCTTTCGGCACTTTAATGCCGTATATTTTCGGAATCTTGTCAAGAAAATTAGGCCGGGGGCGGCTTTGCTTTATTTGCATGGCCGGAACAACGCTTTTTTCCTTTATTCTCTGGATCAGCCCTGTTCAGGAAATGGCCCTTTTAAGCCTTCTTTTTTCCGGTTCCTTTTTGTTTTTGATTTTCCCGGCCCTCCAGTCATTTACTGGATTATCAGCAAATCACCATGACCAGGATATCGTTTTTAGTTTATATGCCAACATCCAAATGCTTGGAGGCGCTCTCATAAGCCTTATATCAGGTTTCCTTTCAGACCTTTTTGGGATCAATGCGCCTTTTCTTCTGATCGCTTTGATGGGAGTGGTGGTTTTGGTCTATTATTTAAAACATCCTCTTGTTCTTGAGTCCTCGGACAGAAATTAATCCAGACTGTTTAAAAGCATGATAAGGACAGAGTGTTCTCCTTCGGGTATTTTAAATTTGATTGATTTTCCCTTGAAAATTTTTTCTGCCTGATCGTCTATGGTCAGCTGGTACTTTCCCTTGGTTAAAAAATTCACCATGGCTTTTCTGCTTTTTAGAGACTTGATTTCAAACGAAATGATATTCTTTGAATACAGGAAGTGCCTTATTATAGCAGGTCCGTTCAGAATCAGGATTTTCTCGCCTTCCTCATCAAGCACGAGCTTTGAAGGAGCTACAAGCAAATCATAATGTCTTCCTTGAATATATATCCTGGAAAGCTCCCCTTTTACCTCGGTCCCCAGCATTCCGAACCTGAATCCTTCCCAGGGAGTGAAATCTATGTATTCTTCAAGGGCTATGAGTGCAAGTAAAGGTCCCCAGCTTTGAAATCTCTTCCCACCCGGCTCTCCAGACCTTGAGTCAAAATTTTCAGGGCATATCTGGTAATTTTCCCAAGTGCGCATAAATAAAGACGAACTTTTCCACGCAAATTCCGCGGCAACCGCATCAAATCCATAGGCTTTCAATCCCTGATACACTAAATAATTTATAGGCGGCCAAACAGCTCCTCTCCAGTACTGCTGGTCATTAAATGCCGGGTCATCCCTTGAAATAGTCGGGATGATATGTTCTCCCCAGAATTCATTCTCATTAAGTAAATGGGCTATCATCTTTTTTGCCTGGCTGCCATCAGGGATTCCAGCAATAAGCGGATAAAAGTTAGAGGCGGCTTTCTGCTTGGAAAAAGTCCCGTTCCAGTATCTGTCAAAATAAAATCCCTCGCTTTCATTCCAGAGCCTCTGGTTTATCAGAGATTTCATTTCCCTGTATTCATTCATGTAAAATTTATATTCCTGGTTTATTTTGAGAACATTTGCGATCTGAGCCAAACAAAAAGCATCAAGAGCATAAAGGCAGTTTAGGTCAACACAGTTCATATTCAACGTCCCTGTTTGTTCCATGAAGGACGTCTTATCCCAGTTTGGAAGGTCATCCTGTCCTGATTCCCACATAGCCCGCTTTCTTCCCATCACGTTTTCTTCCCATGAAGGAGGATCTTTTGAAACCAGCTCCGTATCTGAACCCCATTCCAAAAGGCCGTCCTGATTCCCGTCTCTCCTTGGGATGCCTGTGCTGTTCTTATCTTTCCAAAAAGAGTGCCACTTTTTTAAATTCGAATAAGATGACTTAAGAAAGTCTATATCTCCTAATTTTTGGAATATTTTATACACGACATAGGCTCCGACCGGAGGCTGTGAACGATCAGGCGTTCCGCCCGATTCACTCCTCCAGTTAGGGATATTACCGTTCGGGTACTGGGTCTGGAGAACGGACTCTAAGATATCCTTTGAGTGCTTTGCACTTTCTATTGAGGTTTGAAGCGCATTGAAAAAGGAATCCCATTCGAATAGTGTCCAATTGTCTTGTGTCCCATCCGGCTTTGGATAGATCCATCTTCTTCCCGCCGGTATGTAGTACCTGTTTTTCCCCGGTTGATAAAGGGTCATCCAGAAAAGATTGTTTGTTATGCCTCTCGCCACCCCTTCATAAAGCCCTTGTATTTTGATTCTCCTTTTCTCATACCTTTTTTCCTCTTCATCTAGAATGGATTCTATGGTTTTTGTATTTTTATAACTCAGCAGCCGGTTTCTCAGATTTTGGACATTCTCTCCCACTCCAGCGGTAAAAAAAATTTCTCTGCCCTTTTTAGACGGAAAGGATAAAATCATTTCTTTTCCTGGCGAGCGGACTGGTTCTCCTTTTATATGGGACCAAAAGAGATAATGATAGCTGTTTAAAGGAGAACTGGATCCGCTTATTTCTTCGTCCTCTGAAAGAGAGTATTCTCCATCAGTATCCCATGGGAAATAATGGATGATTTGTATCTCCACACCCTTGGGGACAAAGATCTTTCCTACAACCGTTTTTTCATCCTTCCTGGACCATTCCAGTATGAGTGTTTTGGATTTTTTTGAAGGCTTTTTTAAAATGGGAGTTTCATCTCCTCTGCCTAAGGCAAGACCAAGATCTATTTTTATTCTTGCATAGAAACCATCAGGAGCCTGAGGGCCTACTTCTGAAATGAGATATTGGAGGTCCGGTCCTTCAGCCCCTTTATCTCCTTTTATGACGCGAATTCTGAATGCAAAAGCATTTCTTCTCTCCGGAACAAAGACAAGCCCTGCCCAATTTGAGGCATCCAGGGCCCCTATGAATACGTTTTTCCATGGATAATATATTTCGGCATTAAGGGTAAGTACACAAGTGACCACAATCACAAAAACAGAGATACATGCAAGCTTTTTATTCATATTTTCTTTGTAAATTAATTTACGTATTTTTTCGGTTTAAATCAATTTATTTATTCCTTTAATGCCTGGAACGAACACACGAATAGAAACAGAGAAACCTTATACAGAACCGGTTTTTATGAAATTTTTGACTCCATCTATGAAAATATCGAGCTCATCAAGAGTGGTGTAAATACTCGGAGTCACTCTCATTCCTTTTATGTTTTCTTTTCCTTCTTGCGGAGATGGAATGCCTACCGTGATGGTATAGACCTTGAGTTTATCGAGAAGCTGCTGCTGAAGCTTTGTTATGTCTCCTCTCTCCAGTGAAAAAGCTCCTATTCCGCAGGATTGTGCAGGATCATAAGAGGTTAAAATTGTAACCCCGGGAAGCTGTTCGATTTCTTTTGCCCAATAATTTCTCAGGTATCTTAATCTTTCTTCTTTTCTTTTCCCTCCGATCCCGTGATGAAAGGTCAGGGCATCTCCGAGGGCAAGCTTGAGTGCTTCCGGCTGTGTACCTACATGTTCGAATTTTCTGATGTCATCACTGTCAGGATCTGGAGCCGGAAACAGAGGCCATATCTTTTTTATTTTTTCCTTTTTCACATAGAGAAATCCTGTTCCTATGGGACCCATCATCCATTTATGAAGATTGGCTCCATAAATATCACATTCAAGGTCTTTTTGTTTGTAGACAAAATGACCGAATGAATGGGCTCCGTCTATGACGACTTCTATTCCGTGTTTTTTAGCTAATCGGCATATATCTCTTACAGGGAATATCTGCCCGCTAAGGTTTGTGATGTGGCACAACAGGATGAGTTTGGTTTTCGGAGTGATATTTTTCTCAAAAAGATCGGTAAGAACGCCAAGATTCTTTGGGGGGTACGGGAATGAAAACATATTGACCTTGATACCTTCTCTCATCTGACGCTGATAAAGAGCGTTTTTCATGGAAGGGTAGTCATGAGTCGTAGTTAAAACTTCATCTCCCTTTTTGAGCTCCAATCCTAAAAGAGCGATCTGCATGGATTCTGTCACATTTCTTGTGAAAGCGATTTCTTCAGGCGAACATCCAAAAGTATCTGCCAGCCGCTTTCGTATGAGCTCTTTTCGATGGCGCAGGATACGCCAGGAATTATGGGCAGGGGCTCCATTTGAAAAATCCATGTATCTTTTGACCGCATCTATAACGATTTTAGGAGCAGGATGTACTCCTCCATTGTTGAGATTTATAAAACTTCTGTCAATATTAAAAGCCTGCTGGACATAAAACCAGAAGTCCTCGTCTTCAGCTACTTTTTTTGCAGGAGTATTTCTGACCTCCTTGATTTTTGAATTAAGTGCTGCCCGGGCATCTCTGTTTAACAGCCCGAAAACCCCAAGTGACCCAACACCTAACCCTACTTCTTTAAAAAACTGCCTTCGGCTTTTGCCCATTTTCACTCTCCTTTTTTATTTTTAAAATAGCACAGCACTCCATAAACATAAACAAAAAAAATTTAACGGGATGATGAATGAGTCAGGTTAGTGTTTACCTGAACGATAAAAATCAATATAATAAGCCTGGATGATGAATAAGTCGAGGTCGCTGCAGATGCAAAACAAAGGTAAACAGGCTTCCATGATAAAAAAGAAATATTTGATTTCTCCAGGACCTACTCCGATTCCTGAAAGCGTTCTGTCTGCTGCTGCTGAGCCGATAATCCATCATAGAACACCTGAATTTTCACATGTTTTTATGGAGGTCACCCGCGGCCTGCAATATATGTTTCAAACAAAAGAAGATGTTTTTATTCTTGCTTCAACCGGAACCGGTGCCATGGAGGCCGCTGTAGTGAATTTACTTTCCCCTGAAGACGAAGTGATAGTTTTAAACGGAGGGAAGTTTGGAAACAGATGGGCCTGTATCTGCAGGGAATACGGCCTGAAAACACGGGACATAAAAATCGAATGGGGAAAAGATTATCCAAAGGAAAAGCTCAGAGACGAACTTTCAATCAGGCCTGGCTTCAAAGCTGTGTTTACCACACTTTCAGAGACCTCTACCGGAGCTGTCTATGATATAAAAGGATACAGCGAGGTCATTAAAGACAAAGGGGGGCTGCTTGTGGTTGATGGTATATCAGGCATAGGTGCTGTTCCCTGCCCTATGGATGACTGGAATATAGATGTTTTGATCGCTGGCTCTCAAAAGGCTTTCATGATCCCCCCCGGACTTTCGTACATAGCTTTCAGTCCCAAGGCATGGGCCTGTGTTGAAAAATCCTCGCTTCCCAAATATTACTTTGATGCCAAATCTGCCAAAAAGAGCCTGAAGAACCGAACCTCTCCTTATTCACCCGCCATATCTCTTATCATCCAGCAAAAAAAGGCTTTGGAAATAATAATGGAGATCGGACTTGAGAAGCTTATAGAGCACCATACAATACTCGGGAAAGCAACCAGGGCAGGAGTGACAGCTTTGGGACTTGAACTGCTGGCTGATAATCCAGGGAATGTATTGACGGCAGTGAAAACACCCAAAGGAATAGACGGATTCCAAATCATAGATACGATGCACAGTAAATACGGAGTCTACATCGCCGGTTCCCAGGCGCCTCATAAAGGGGAATTTTTTAGGATTTCTCATTTAGGATATATAAGCCGATTTGATATAATAACCGCTTTATCAGCGCTTGAGATGACTCTTTCCGATCTTGGATATAAATGTGAATTTGGAGAGTCCCTTAAAGCGGCTGAAAAGATTTTAAAGGAGGAGGATTTATTATGAAAAAAGTATTAATAAAAGTATTAATATGTGATGCTTTGCACCCGGATGCCTTGGAAGAGCTGAAGCCGCTGTCCGATTTTGACGTGACTGTAAAAACAGGAATGGATGAGACAGAACTTATAAAAACAATACCTGATTTTAATGCAGCTGTTGTGAGAAGCGCAACTAAGATAACAAGAAACGTTATCAATGCCGCTTCAAATTTGGAGCTTATTATCAGAGCGGGTATCGGACTGGACAACATCGACCTCGCGGCTGCAAAGGAAAAAGGGATTGATGTGGCCAACACTCCAAAGGCCACGACTATTTCCGTAGCTGAACATACTTTCGGATTGATGTTAGGGGCTGTACGTCAGCATGGAAGAGGAAATCTGTCCATGAAGGAACACAAATGGGAGAAAAAGGCCCTGAAAGGCAGTGAACTGTATGGGAAGACACTGGGCATCATAGGAAGCGGAAGGATAGGCCTTGCTGTGGCGCAAAGAGCGATCGCTTTTGGCATGAAAGCTATTGCTTATGACATCGTTGATATTAAAACCGACCTTGATGTCAAGCAGGTCTCTTTAGATGAGCTTTTAGAGAAAGCTGATGTCATATCCCTGCATCTCCCTTTGACTGAAGACACCAGGCATATTATAAGCGATGATGAGTTCTCAAAGATGAAGCAGGGCGTAGTGATAGTGAATGCAGCCCGTGGAGGCGTTGTCGATGAAAAGGCCCTTTTAAAAGCTCTTAATGAAGGCAAAGTCAAGGCTGCTGCAATTGATGTATATGAGAAGGAGCCTCCTGATAATTTCGAACTCATCGAGCATCAGAATGTTATAGCCACGCCTCATATAGGAGCCGCCTGTGCCGAAGGCCAGAGAAGAGCGGGACTGGAAGTGGTTAAAATACTCAAAGATAGATATTTATAGGCCATTTAAGCCATTGATAGAACAATGATTTATCTTGACAATAACGCAACAACCAGAATCGATCCTCAGGTATGGGAGAAGATGTCTGTTTTCCTGGAAAAGCAGTATGGAAATCCTTCTTCTCTTTATCCTCTCGGGAGAGATGCAAAAGAATCCATAAACGAAGCAAGAGAGAACATCGCTGAAGCAATGGGAGCTGAAAGAAGTGAGATCATCTTTACCGGATCCGGTACAGAATCAGATAATTTTGCCATAAAGGGTATTATGGATGCTCATCCTGAAAAGGATGAGTTTGTCACCTCTGCGATAGAGCATCCTGCAGTGATTGAGACAGCCCTTTATTTGGAAAAATCAGGGAAAAAAGTAACTTTCATCCCTGTTGATGAATACGGTACTGTTGATTTGGACGTGCTTGAAAAAAAGGTCACACACAAAACAGCACTTGTGTCTATAATGCACGCAAACAATGAAATCGGCACACTGCAGCCAATAAAAGACATTGTTTATATAGCAAAAAAGAAAAATGTTTTAGTGCATTCCGATGCTGTCCAGACTTTCGGAAAAACCAAATTCGATGTTCACAAACTCGGTGTTGACCTGCTGTCTGTATCTGCCCATAAAATCTATGGTCCAAAGGGAATCGGAGCTCTGTATATTAAAAAAGGCACTGAAATACGCCCCTTCATTCACGGAGGCCATCAGGAAGGCAGATTGAGAGCTGGAACTGAAAACACGGCCGGCATTATTGGCTTTGGAGAAGCGGCCCGGATAGCTTCCCAGCGTTTAAAGAAAGACAAGAAGAGACTTGATGGCCTGGCGGAACAACTTAAAAAAGGAATTGAGTCAAGTATTCCTGATATTAAATTCAACGGCTCAGAGAATGAGCGTATAAAAACAACGGTTAACTTTTCTTTTCTCAAATTAGAAGCTGAGGCCGTTCTTCTGGCCCTCGCTGCCGAAGGAATCTTTGTTTCAACAGGCTCGGCCTGCAGCGAGGATTCGGAGGAAGTCTCTCATGTCTTGACCGCCATTCATCTCACTCCGGAACAGGCACGATCCTCTATCCGGTTTTCTATCGGCAGATTTAACACGGAAGAAGAAATCAAAACCGTACTCAGAGAACTTCCAAAAATCATTGAGAACTTGAGGGCTATATCAGCCGGATCCGTTTATTGATATTTGATCTGGTCAAGATATTTCTTTCTTGCATCTAGGAAAAACGAATGATAGGTCTCTTTTCTAAAATCAGGATAAGTCCAGTCAAGGATCCTTACCTCATTTTTCCCAAATAAAAGTTCAAGATGTCCGTATATCCCCTTTTGCAAGGGAATCCTGTGGGCGAAATCTTTGACCGTAGCCATTATCAATGAAGAATCATTGATAACACCGGGATCGATATTCACAATACGGTGAGGGCTTTGAAGATCTATTCTTATTTTTTCCTCAATACGGTTAGTGGTTATTTTAATTTCGCTCAATGTTTCTGGATCTACCAGAGTATCAAAGCTTATGAACTTCCTCATCAAAGAAGCCCCGCCCATTTGTTTTGAATAATAGTCTGTATAAGTGAAAGGGAAGAAATTACTTTCCATATCTATAGAGCCGAAAAGATTTCCAAGCTCTTCCTGGGCCATAGAAAACACTTCCGGTTCCCCTGCCATGATTCCTATGATCAATTTCCTTTTTTTAAATGATTTTGGCTCTGCCATTTTCTTTTTAACCTGGATTATCCACAAGTCGAGGTTGCTGCAGATTTTTTATGAATAGGTCAGGTCAAATTAATTTTATATGAATCAGGCAAACAACTCAAATTTCAAAACATGCAGGCCTAGGGCCGCAACTTTAAACGGATGGACATTTTAACTCATATCTTTTATAATCATTCCCATTATGAAGTGGGTATATATTGAAGACCTTCCAAAGCATGAGAACCAACGTGTAGAAATTAGAGGCTGGGTGTATAACAAGCGTTCAAGCGGAAAGATAAGATTTTTAATCATCAGGGATGGAACCGGATATGTTCAGGGGATGATTTACAGCAACAAAAAAGACAGCCCTCTTTTTGAAAAATTTGACAAACTGAATCAGGAGTCATCTCTCCATATAAGGGGTGAGGTCAAAAAGGACAAAAGAGCCCCGGGCGGTTATGAAATCAGTGTCAGCGACATTGATATCATACAGATAGCAGAGAGCTATCCTATCACTCCAAAAGAACACGGAACCTCTTTTCTTATGAAGAACAGACATCTCTGGCTGAGGTCAAGTAAACAGAATGCCGTTCTCCAGATAAGAACGGAAGTCATAAAAGCCATAAGGGATTTTTTTGACAACAGAGGCTTCCGTTTAATGGATACTCCCATACTCACACCAAGTGCCTGTGAAGGCACCACTACTCTTTTTGAAACAGAATATTTCGACCAGAGTGCTTATCTCAGCCAGAGCGGGCAGCTTTATAACGAGGCCACAGCCATGGCCTTTGGAAAGGTCTATTGTTTCGGGCCTACTTTCAGGGCAGAGAAATCTAAAACAAGAAGGCATTTGATTGAATTCTGGATGGTAGAGCCGGAGATAGCTTTCGCTCAACTGGATGATATAAAAAAATTAAGCGAGGATCTTGTTCTCTACATAATCGAGCGGGTTCTGGAAAACAAAAAAACAGAGCTTGAAATACTTGAGAGAGACACAAAACCTCTTGAGGGAGTAAAAAAACCGTTCCCGAAACTCACCTATGAGGAAGTTCTTGAAAAAATGAAAGAGAAAGGCAGGAAACTTGATTTCGGAGATGATTTCGGCGCTCCTGAAGAGACTTTGATATCCAAGATATTCAAACAACCTGTGTGCATCACTCATTTTCCCGCAAAAATCAAAGCCTTTTATATGCAGCCTGATGATAAACGGCCCGACCTTGTATTGGGTTTGGATGTGCTTGCTTCTGAAGGGTATGGAGAAATCATAGGCGGAGGGCAAAGGATTCACGATTTAAAGCTGCTTAAGGAAAGGATAAAGGAACACAATCTTCCAGAAAAAGACTATGCGTGGTATCTTGATTTAAGAAAATATGGTTCAGTCCCTCATTCGGGTTTCGGCCTCGGTATTGAGCGTACTGTAGCCTGGATCTGCAACATCAAGCATATTCGAGAAACCATTCCTTTTCCCAGGCTTCTCTATCGTATTTATCCTTGATTATGCCCTGTATTTTAACTGCAGACATCAGGAGACAGGAAATATATCGGATATATCTATGAGAAAAACAGCTCTTATCAATCTTGGCTGTGCCAAAAACCTTGTAGACAGCGAAGTCATGCTGGGTTATCTTTATAAAAAAGGATATAAAATAAGTACTGATTTAGATCAAGCAGACATCATTATCATCAATACCTGTGGATTCATAAAAGAAGCAAGAAAGGAATCAGAATCCGCTATAAGGAAAGCAGTCAAGGCAAAACTAAGAGATAAAAGTCAAAAAATGGTCATAGCGGCCGGCTGCTATGTTGAAAGGTGCCGGAATGAGCTGAAAGCCAAATTTCCTGACGTGGACCGCTGGACCGGAGTTAAAGATTTTAACCATATAGAGGATATCATAACAGGCAGATCTTTTCCAAAATCAGACAGGTGCTATTTATACGACCATAAGTCTCCCCGGTATCTTTCTACTCCCCCATCATGGGCTTATATCAAAATCTCAGAAGGATGCTCTCATAAATGTTCTTTCTGTGCGATCCCTCTCATTAAAGGGGATTACCGGTCCCGTCCCATTCATTCCATTGTGCGTGAAGCTTCCCTTCTTGCTGATAAGGGAATAAATGAAATAAATATCGTATCTCAGGATTCCACATACTATGGCAGGGACCTTGGTCTGAAAAACGGGCTGGCCTCCCTTTTGCAAGAACTGATCCAGATAAAAAAAATAAAATGGATCAGAATTCTTTATGCATATCCTGAAGAGATCAATGATTCCCTGCTCGAAATGATCAGTGAGCCAAATATCTGTTCTTACATGGATTGTCCTTTCCAGCACTCAAACCGTACAATTCTGAACCGGATGAAAAGAGGCATGGACGGAAACCAGGCATTACGTCTTATGGACAAAATGAGAAAAAAAATTCCTGATATTGCTTTGAGAACCACGGTGATCGTCGGTTTTCCAGGGGAAGAAAAAAAACAATTTGAGGAATTAAAAAATTTTATACGTTCGGCACAATTTGATCATTTGGGGGCCTTTGCCTATTCAAGAGAAAAGAACACAGAATGCTACGGACTCGGAGACCCAGTGGATTATAAAACGAAGACAAACAGACTGCGGGAGATCATGGATATCCAATCAGACATTTCATCTGAAAAGAACAGAAAATATCTGGGCAGGCGGATGGAGGTCATTGTTGAAGGACGGCTGGAAGAGGATCCATCTCTTTTGGTCGGGAGAACGCAGTATCAAGCCCCTGAAGTGGATGGGCTGGTCTATATCGACCTCAAAAAGGACCAAAAAGAGGCTGCTAAAAAGATACAAACATTCAAAATCACCGGCTGCGATGATTATGATTTATACGGAGAACAAACAACATGAAATTTTTTTCAAAGATGATATCCAGTTTTTTCGGTATCGGTTTCTTTCCGGTAGCACCCGGAACCCTAGCCAGCCTGATAACCATACTTATCTACAAATACGTGCTTTATCAGTTGAAGTGGCCTTTTATGTTATCCTTGTTTCTTGTTATCTATTTATTGGGAGTGGCGGCTTCATCCAAGTACGTATCTATATCCGGAAAGCACGACCCTGGTGAGGTAGTCATAGATGAAGTGCTGGGGCAGCTGGTAGCTCTTTTCCTGTTGAGACCATCCTGGATCATGGTTTTATCCGCTTTTTTCCTCTTTCGTTTTTTTGATATAATAAAACCTCTTTTCATCAAAAAGGCGGAAAAATTTTCCAAAGGCTGGGGAATTATGCTTGACGATATAGTTGCTGGAATATACACCAGTATTATCCTTAATATTGTTATCCTTTTAGCATGAGAAAAAAAAGCAATACAATAATTGAAATAATTGCTGTCGGCTCCGAGCTTCTGACTCCTTATTATCAGGATACGAACTCCCTGTACATCACATCCCGGTTAAACGACCTGGGATTAAAAGTCTCTTTTAAGACCATTGTTGGAGATGACCACGTTTCTTTGCTTTCCTGCTTTAAGCTGGCTCTTAAAAGGGCGGATATGGTTTTTATCATTGGAGGATTGGGCCCTACCAGTGACGACATGACCAGAGAAGTTTTTGCAGAAGCATCGGGAAAAGAGCTTGAATTCAGGACTGACCTGCTGGATCACATAAAAAGCAGGTTCAAAAAAAGAGGTTTGATCATGACCTCTTCCAATAAGAAACAGGCTTTTGTCATCAAAGGATCCGAAGTCATTGAAAACAGGGTCGGCACAGCCCCGGGGCTCTGGATTGAGGACCTAGGGACCACAGCTTTCCTTCTGCCCGGTCCTCCTGTTGAACTGAAGACTATGTTTGAATCCGGAGTCATGCCCAGAATGGAAAAGTATAGAAACGGGTTCAGTTTTCGTAAAGTTTTAAAAATCACTGGGATTACAGAATCCGGAATAGAGAATCTTGTATCAGATCTATATCCGAAATCCCCTGAAATCGAATTGTCTGTTCTTGCCTATCCCGGGCAGATAGAAATTCACATAACCAGCCATTCTCTTTCTTCCCCAGAGAAGGCCGAAAAGATGATCAATCCGCTTATCAAATCATTAAAGGGGCGCTTAAAAGAACACATCTTTTCGGAAAATAATGAAGAGCTGGAGGAAGTCATAGGAAGACTTCTTCTCAAAAACAAACTGACCCTATCCACTGCCGAATCCTGCACCGGAGGCCTGTTGGGCCACCGGATCACAAATACCCCCGGGAGTTCAAGGTATTTTTTACAAGGAGTACAGGCCTACTCCAACAAAGCAAAAAGAGAGCTGCTTGATATCCATGAAGACGTGATCAAGAAACACGGTGCTGTAAGTGCTGAAGTGGCCGGTCTAATGGCTGAAGGAATAAGAAAAAAATCAAGGTCTGATTTTGGGCTGGCCATAACAGGAATTGCCGGACCGGGAGGAGGCACCAGAGAAAAACCAGTCGGTCTTGTATTTACCGCATTATCCTGGAATAATAGAAAAAATGTCGAGAAGAACCAATTCTTAGGCATGAGAGATTCTGTAAAATCCCAGGCGGCACAGAAGGCAATGGATATGTTGAGGAGATATATTTTATTTAATAAAATTAAACCCATAAAACGGTGAAAGAAATACCATGAGGACTTTTATTGCGGTCAAACTTGATCCGAGGACAAAAGAAAAGCTGAACAGCATGGTTGTTCAATTAAAGGAAATAAGTTCAGGAATCAAATGGGTGAGACCTGAAGCCATGCATGTCACACTTAAATTTCTTGGGAATATAGACAAACAAAAAGCAGACCAAATAATAAAAGTGATGGAGTATATTTCTCAAAGTCACGGTCTTTTTCACCTGACCTGTGTCGGCGTAGGGACCTTTCCAAAAAAAAGCAGAAAACCTAAAGTCATATGGGCGGGATTCAATGAGTGCGGCCCTCTGAAAACACTTCACTCGGATATAGAAGCAGAACTGGAAAAAATTGGATTTTCAAGGGAAAATAGAGATTTTCATCCCCATCTGACACTCGGGAGGATTAAAAAAAGCCCCGCCCTTCAAGACCTTTTTCCCGAACTGGAAAGGGCCGAACAAAAGGAATTCGGAGTCACAAAAGTGGATCGGGTCGCTTTATTTAAGAGCACACTGACTCCATCCGGAGCCATTTATGATATACTTCATGAGAGCAGATTACAATGAAGGTCATCTACGCGCTTTTATCTTATCTATTGGGCTCTGTCCCCAGCGGATATCTTATCTACCGGCGAATCAAAAATCGTGATATCCGTAAATTCGGAAGCAAAAGCATGGGAGCTACAAACCTTCTGAGGCTTACGGACAAAAAAACCGCACTTCTGGCTGCCCTGTTCGATATACTCAAAGGATTCATACCTGTCTTTCTATCCCTGAAATTGTTTGACGATATAAATTTTTCCCTTCTCTGCGGTTTTTTAGCTGTTTTAGGGCATTGTTTCCCTCTATACATAAAATTTAGAGGCGGAAAGGGGGTAGCCACCACTGCAGGAGTTTATCTCGCTCTGTCCTTGCCTTCCTTAGCAGGAGTAGCCGTTGTCTTTTTGGTTGCCATCGCATTAACAAAATATGTTTCTTTAGGCTCTCTTCTCGGCATCATGACCCTTCCGCTGACTGCCCTGATTTTTGGATATGAAAAACAGCTTGTTTTTTTTGGGGTGGCTTTCTTTCTGCTTATTGTCTTCCAGCACAGAGAAAATATTAAGCGCTTAATCCAGGGAAAAGAAAGAAAATTAGGAGAGAAAGAAGAATGATAGCGAGCATCATAGGAGGAGGAAGTTGGGGAAGTGCCTTCAGCATTCACCTGGGGCGGAAAGAGATTGAAACAAAACTCTGGATTCGGGAGCCTGAAATATATGATTCAGCCCTAACACATAGAGAGAACAAGACATTTCTTCCGGGGGTTGAATTTCCCAGATCTGTTTCATTCCATAATGATTTGAAACAGGCTTTAAAAGATGCTGATATTGTATTCATTGCTGTTCCTTCAGAATACTGCAGGAAAATGTATGAAAAAATCTCTCCCCTTCTCGTTAAAAACCAAATAATCGTCAGTTTGACCAAAGGGATTGAATACAAATCCCTGAAACGGATGAGCGAGCTGATGCAGGAAATATTTGAACCTGAAATAAAATCAAGAATAGCGGTGCTGTCCGGTCCTAGTTTTGCGCGCGAAGTCTCGGAATATCATCCCACGGCTGTGGTCGTCGCCTCAAAGGAATGCGCTGTTGCCCGCACTATACAGATTTTTGTTTCCAGCGAGTTTTTTCGCGTCTACACTTCCAATGATGTGCTTGGCGTCGAGCTTGCCGGTGCTTTGAAAAACATTATAGCCATATCTGCCGGCATATCAGACGGGCTTGGATATGGGAAAAATACAATGGCAGCTCTCATAACAAGGGGCATAGCCGAGATAACGAGATTGGGAATCAAAATGGGTGCTAAGCCGGACACTTTTTCTGGACTTGCCGGCATAGGCGACCTGGTCCTTACCTGCACCGGAAAATTGAGCAGGAACAGGCATGTCGGGTTTGAGCTGGGAAAAGGAAATTCCATTCAGAATATTTTAAAGAAGATGAGGATGGTCGCAGAGGGCGTTACAACCACTCTATCCGCCCGCCGTCTTGCTGAGGAATATGAGATAGATATGCCCATATGTGAACAGATGTATGAAATACTCTACAAAAACAAAGACCCAAGGCAAGCTCTAAAGGATCTTATGACAAGAAAATTAAAAGAAGAAAAAATATTTTAGATATAGAGGTTATGCAAATGAAAGCAAAATCAATCATCATGCTTATGGTATGTGTGTTTTTGTTATCCTGCGCCACGAGCCAGCAGAGAATTCAAAAGAAACGCGAGAAGGATCCAAACTATCAGTACAATCTTGGGATATTCTATATCAACAACGGACAGCCGGAACTGGCCCTAAAAAATTTAGAAAGATCTTTATCGCTTGATCCTGATAATACACTGACATTAATAGGGATGGGACTGGCATATACCATGCTGGGACAATTCGAGGAAGCTGAAAAAAACTACCAAAAAGCCTTAAGCCTGGATCCTGGTCTGGCAGAAGCCCATAATTATTTGGGTTCCGTCTATCAGGAAATGGGGATGCTGGACAAAGCCGAACAGGAATTTCTTAAAGCAGCGACAAATGAAAAGTATCATTCCCGCGAACTCCCGTACTATAACCTGGCCCGCCTCTACTTAGCCAAAGAGGATAAGGAGAGGGCATTTGAATACATACAGAGGTCCCTTGAATTTAATGAAAATCTTGTTATGTCTCTTAATCTTTATGGTGTGATCTGTGAAAAATTCGACAAATTCGAAGCAGCCATTGACAGCTATAAAAGGGCATTAAAACGAGCTCCTGATGAAATAAATATCAAATTCAATTTAGCAGGCGCCTATCTGAAAAACGGTGATTATTATAATGCAGAGAAAGTCCTGCTGGAGATCAAGCCTGTTGCAGAAGACCCTGAATTAAAGAAAAAGATAGATAATTATCTTAAGATCATTGAAGAGAACAAGAAAGGATTATACCCATCAGGTTCCCTCTTCCCATCCTGCTAGATAGCTTTTCTGCTCTTCCGTGAGGCTGTCTATTTGGATGTTCATGCTTCTTAACTTCCGCAGGGCTATGTCTTCATCAATCTCTTTAGGCACTGGGTACACTTTCTTCATCAGGCCTTTTCCTTCTTCCGATAGGTAAACCACACTCAATGCCTGATTCGCAAAACTCATATCCATAACAGAGGCAGGGTGTCCTTCTGCTGCCGAAAGATTTAAAAGCCGTCCTTCTGCAAGGAGAAAAATCTTTCGTCCGTTCCCGAGAGTAAATTCCTCCACAAGTTTTTTGATATTTCTTTTTTCCTTTGATATTTTATTAAGAGCAGGAATATCGATCTCAACATTAAAATGCCCTGCATTGGCAACAATAGCCCCGTCTTTCATCTTATTAAAGTGTTCTTCTGAGATAACATTCTTATCTCCGGTGACAGTGACAAAGATATCACCTATTTCAGATGCTTTTATCAAAGGCATGACCTGAAATCCATCCATAACAGCCTCTAGAGCTCTAAGGGGATCGACCTCACAAATAATGACCTTTGCCCCGGCTCCTCTAGCTCTTGTTGCGACTCCGCGGCCGCACCATCCATACCCACTGACCACAAAGTTTGTCCCTGCGAGAAGTATATTCGTTGACCTTAATATGCCATCTATAGTGCTCTGGCCTGTTCCGTACCTGTTATCGAAGAGATGTTTTGTGTTGGCATCATTGACTGCGATGATCGGATAATTCAGCACTTTTTGAGCAGCCATGCTTTTCAGGCGGATCACGCCTGTAGTCGTCTCTTCAGTGCCGCCTATAATATCTTTGAGCAGCTCTTTTCTTTGAGAATGTATGGTGCTGACAAGGTCAGCTCCGTCGTCCATGGTGATGTGCGGCTTGTTGTCCAGAGCCTGGTTTATGTGCCGGTAGTACGTTTCATTATCCTCCCCGTTTATGGAAAAAACAGGGATCTCATGGAATTTAACCAATGCAGCGGCAATATCATCCTGGGTGCTTAACGGATTGGAGGCAGTCAAAGTTACCCTGGCCCCTCCCTCTTTAATGGTTTCCATGAGATTGGCTGTTTCACTTGTGACGTGAAGGCATGCGGAAATTCTTAATCCTTTAAGCGGTTTTTCCTTTTTAAATCTATTTTTAATATCCGCAAGGACAGGCATAAACCTGGCTGCCCATTCCATACGTTGTTTGCCTTGCTCAGCAAAATTAATATCTTTTATGTCGTAGTTCATTGTACACTCCTCATCGCTGCTGCTGATATTTGTTTATTGATACTGAAAAAAATCAAAGGCCGGCATCTTTTCTCAGTAATGCAGCTTTGTCTGTTTTTTCCCAAGGGAATATATCTCGTCCGAAATGCCCGTAAGCAGCTGTTTTTTTATAAATCGGATTCAAAAGATTTAATGTCTGAATCATTCGTTTTGGTTTGAGGTCAAAATGAGATTTAATGAGTTCTTTGATCTTATCCTCCGGGATTTTTGATGTTCCAAAGGAATCCACCATGATTGAAACAGGTTCTGCTACTCCAATGGCATAGGCTATCTGGACCTCGATCTTATCTGCGATATCAGCAGCCACAAGATTTTTTGCGATGTAGCGTGCCATGTAAGAGCCTGAACGGTCGACTTTAGAGGGATCTTTCCCCGAAAAACATCCTCCCCCGTGGCTTCCGATTCCCCCGTACGTGTCAACTATAATCTTACGGCCGGTCAGTCCGGTATCAGCAAACGGACCGCCCTGTTCGAAACGCCCTGTCGGATTGATATAAATTTTTGTATTTTTATCCAGCATGTTTTCAGGGATAACTTCTCTTATCACTTTTTGCTCAATATCTATCTTTAAATCTCTCATTTCTACACTCGGATCATGCTGTGTGGATACCACCACCGCATCGATTCTTTTTGGCTTGTCCCCATCGTACTCAACAGTGACTTGAGACTTTCCGTCGGGGCGTATATAGTCCAATATTCCTTCATGCCTTATCCGGCTCAATTTTTTTACCAATTTATGGGCCATCATGATTGGAAGAGGCATAAATTCTTTTGTTTCGCTGCACGCATACCCAAACATCAATCCCTGGTCACCAGCACCCTGTTCATGGTCATCGCTTTCATTAACTCCCATGGCGATATCAGATGACTGCTCGTGTATGGAAGATAAGACACAGCATGTCTCGTAATCAAATCCGTATTTCGGACTTGTGTAACCTATTTCTTTAACAGTATCCCTGACTATTTGTTGAAAGTCACAGTAACCTTGACTTGTTATTTCTCCTGCTATGAGCACAAGCCCGGTTGTAACTAGTGTCTCACATGCTACACGGCTTTTAGGATCCTGTTTTAAAAGGTCATCCAGGACTGCATCTGAAACTTGATCGCAAATCTTATCAGGATGGCCTTCTGTAACAGATTCAGAAGTAAACAGATGTGTTCCGTCTTTGCTCATGACTATTAAACTCCTTTCTGATATGATTCCAGTTTTAAAATAAGGCTTGAGTAACAAAAGACTCTAACATAATAATGATATTATTTCAATTATCTTCACACTTTGAATGCTTGATCCATAAAGATCGCAATGATTCCTTAAATTCCGGCAATAATTCTCATTGATGCACGTTGATTCTATAACCTGAACTATTCATAAAAAAATGGCGATGTTCATTTTTTTGTTTCTGTGGCTTTGAACATGATAGGTTGAATTACGAAGAATTTCATGATAATAAATAAGGCTTGCATGAAATGATCACACTAAAAATTAAAAGCGAATTACAGGAACTGAAAAAAGTAAGGTCGTTTCTTAAAACTTTGCTTGAAGGAAAAGACATATCTGAAAAAGATTATTACATTATGGAACTGTCTCTGGTGGAGGTTTGCATCAACATCATCAAGTATGCGTATCCCAAAAAACCAGGTGAAATTTATATTAAAAGCTGGGTTAAAGAGAATAAAACTTTTTTTGAGATAAGGGATGACGGAATCCCTTTTGATCCGAGGACAACTAAAAAACCGGATATATCGGAAATCATAGAAAAGGAAAAAAAGGGAGGGCTTGGTATTTTTCTCATAAGGAGCCTCATGGACGGTGTGGAATACAGACGTGAAAACAATCAAAATGTCTTAATTATGAATAAATCTTTTTGAACAAGGGCATGATTTCATCATATAGGAGAAAATTAATATGAACAGTCTCATCCCCCCCCATAAGGGCAAGCTTATCCCTCTTCTTATTGAAGGGAAAGAATTAAGAGAAAACAAAAAAAAGGCGGGATCCTTGACAGCAGTGAGGATGTCATCGCGGGAAACTTCTGACCTCATAATGATGGCCATTGGCGCATTCAGCCCTCTAAAGGGATTTATGGTCGAAAAAGACTATAACGAAGTGGTTGATCATATGCATATGTCTGATGGAACCTTGTGGCCGATCCCCATCACCTTATCAGTTACAAAAGAAGAAGCAGCAAATATCTCATTAGAAGATGAAATCGCGCTTATAGACGATGAAAGCGGAGAGCTAATGGGGATAATGAAGGTACAGGACAAATATGAATACAATAAAGAGCATGAAGCAAAACAGGTTTTTCTAACGGCAGACGAGGCACATCCGGGTGTGAAAAAAGTATATGCCCAGGATGATGTTCTTCTCGGGGGCAAAGTCAAAGCTTTTAGTGAAGGACCCTATCCTGAATTATACGGCCCCCATTATGCGCGTCCCGCTCAAACAAGGGAAATATTCAAAGAAAAGGGTTGGTCCACCATTTCTGCTTTCCAGACAAGAAACCCTATCCATAGAAGTCACGAATACTGCACAAAAATCGCACTAGAAGTCAGTGACGGGATTTTGATCCATCCGTTGGTCGGAAAGTTAAAAGCAGACGATATACCGGCAGAAGTCAGGATGAGATGTTATGAAGTACTTCTTGAAAATTATTATCCCAAGGACCGGGTCGTACTTAAAGTGTATCCTATGGAAATGAGGTACGGCGGCCCCAGAGAAGCTCTGCTTCATGCTATTTTCAGACAGAATTATGGATGCAGTCATCTTATTATCGGGAGAGACCACGCCGGAGTTGGAAATTATTATGGGCCTTTTGATGCTCAGAAAATATTTACAGAAATCAAGCCGGAAGAACTGCATATCCAACCCCTGAATATTGACTGGACATTCTGGTGCCACAAATGCGATGGGATGGCTTCCATGAAAACCTGCCCACATGACAAGAAGTACCGCGTGCTGATAAGCGGTACAAAAGTAAGAGAGATGCTTTCTAAAGGCCAGATGCCTCCTAAAGAATTCACCCGTCCTGAAGTCGCTAAAATTCTTATCGATTACTATAAAAAAAAGATGAACAATACCCAGGGGCTTTTATAAGGAGACAAGAATGACCATTCAAAAGGCAACCAATATCACATGGCATAAGGGAGAAATCACAAAAAAAGACAGAGAGGCATTCCTTCACCAAAAAGGTATTGTTATCTGGCTTACAGGATTATCAGGATCCGGGAAATCAACCTTAGCCCGATCTTTGGAAAAAAGGCTGTTCAGGGAAGGAAAACTATCCTTTGTCCTTGACGGAGATAACATCAGGCACGGCTTAAACAAGAACCTGGGGTTTTCTCCTGAAGACAGAGAGGAAAATATCAGGCGTATAGGAGAGGTAGCTAAACTTTTCTCTGACTCCGGAATCATTGCCATGACAGCTTTTATATCTCCCTACCGCGCTGACAGAGACAGGGCCAGGAGGCTTCTGAAGAAAGGGGAATTTGTTGAGGTTTTCTTAAAGGTCCCGTTGGAAACAGCCGAAGAAAGAGATCCGAAAGGTCTTTACAAAAAAGCAAGAGCTGGGGAAATCCAGGAATTCACAGGAATATCCGCTCCATATGAAGAACCTTTGAATCCCGAAATAATCATAGACACGAGTGAAAAGAACATCAAAGAAAGTACGGATATTATTTACAATTACTTGAAAGAGAAAGGTATGATTTAAAATCAGCCTTGATGATGATGAACAAGTCAAGCAAAAACTTTTCAATTGCCATTTTTATTAAAAACATGTATATCCATGAAAGCAAAGCAAAAAAATGAACACTGCCGTTTTTTTATGAAGAGGTCAGGTTAATTGACTTATTATTCTTGTTTTGATAAAAGCTTATATACAGAAAAATGCAAATAAACGTTAGAGAAAAGCAAGGAATCACAGTATTTGATATAGAGGGAGAAATAAGGCGGTCCGAAGCTTCAAACATTACGCTGCATCGAATCATAAAAAACCAGCTTGATGAAAACAAAAAAAAATTTCTTTTAAACATGAATAAAGTTGAGTTCATAGACAGTTTCGGGGTTGGAGAAATATTAGCGAGTTACATCTCAACGCAAAATGTAGGAGGAAGTTTAAAACTCACTAATATATCTAAAAAGCTTTCTCTTGTTTTTCAGGTCACTATGTTGTCTAAAGTCTTTGAAATATTTGATGACGAAGAAAAAGCATTGGAAAGCTTTCCAAAAGAATAGACATATTCTTTCTAAGCAGGGATCGTGAGCGATCGTATGCGTGAAAAATTTTTCTCCAAATTCATAAACATTGAGCCGGAAAAAAGGATGCTATCTGTTTGCCTTTTTTTGTATTTCTTTTTAATAACTTCACCTTTCACCATCATAAAGTCTGTTAGAAACGCTAACTTTATTGATAAATTGGGGAAAAATCACCTTCCCTATGCGTATCTTCTGACAGCCCTGATCGCAGGAATCGTCGTTGTCCTGCACGCTAAGTTCCAGGCTAAAATACCAAAGAAAAAATTAATTCTCTACAGTCTTGTCTTTTTTGCTGCAACCAATATTGTTTTGTTTCTCTTTTTCTTTATGGAGCTGAAGTGGCTCCCTCTGGCCAACTGGATATGGGTCAATATACTGATCTCTGTTCTTATGACTCATTTTTGGCTTGTCGCTAACGAAGTCTTCAATCCAAGGGAGATAAGAAATATCATCGGATTTATAGGAAGCGGAGGGATCCTAGGAGGCTTGTTAGGAGGTTTGCTCACAAAATTCGCTGCGGGCACTTTTCTTTATGATTATCTGCTATTGATATCATCTGTAATGCTTTTGCTGTGTGTGGTTGTCGTCGGTCTGATATTCAAAAACTATAAAGAACACCTCTCAGAGCAAAAACAAGTTTCTGCCGAGAAAAAAGAAAATCCAAGCATGCCATCCGAAATAAGCTTTAAAACATGCATGGATAGCGTAAGAAAGAATCCATATCTTTCCCTTATGGCTTTAATCGTATCGATGACTTTTATAGTATCTGTACTCATAGATTTTCAATACAACAGTATTGTAGAGAACAATATTTCTGGAGAAAACAATCTTGCCTCATTTTACGGACTTTTTAATGCCGGAGTGATGGTTTTTGCCTTTTTGATACAGATCCTTATTACAGGAGGAATGATAAAACGGTTTGGAATCAGAGGAACCCTGCTCTTTTATCCGATTGTCCTTATTTTTTTGTGTGTGGGGATCTTCTTTTTCCCCATAATATTTCTGGCTGTCTCCATTAAAGCCAGCGATAAAAGCCTTTCTTATTCTGTCAACCAATCCATTAGGGAAATCTTGTATATTCCGGTTGATCCTGAACTCAGATACAGGGCCAAAATATTCATTGATATGTTTCTGCAGCGTTTCGCAAGAGGAATAGGAGCTGTTGTGGCCTTTATTTTTATCTATCTCCAGATTAAGGTCAGATACATAAGTTTGGTATCTCTTATCTTTATCATAATATGGATCACGGTCAGCCTCAAAATCAATAAAGAATATATCGACGTTATAAAACATAACATACAGAGAAAGTGGAAGCGGGCTGAAAAATCTGTTTCAGAAACGGTTGATTTGGATTACACCAAATTAGTGTTTGATACTCTGGAGAGCAGAAAAAAGAGCGAAATTCTTTATGCCATGCATGTTTTTGACCTTATACGCCAAGACAAATTAACTCCTGAATTAGAGAGGATTATTTCCCAGAAAAAAGAAGAGGCTAAAGCCTCCTCTTTTGATGCCCTTTTTGGCGCAGAAGGAGGTTCATGGGCGCATACTGCAGAAGACATGGAAAGCAAAGAGGACCTTAAAACAAACATAGATGAAGTGATGTCTTTGAAATCTTATCAGGAATTAATGACCGAATACACAGATAAAGTGATTGAAAAAGGCAATGAAACCGAAATAGAAAAAATGGAAGTGGCCAAAGCCATCGGTCTCATGAATCCTGATTCACCACTGGTTGATAAGCTTATCCCGCTTATCAAAGACGGCTCCCCGGAGATATCAAGATATGCCATAGAAAGTGCGGCCAAACTCAAGAAAAAAGAATTCATCCCGCTTCTTATAGAAAAAATTCAAAACCCAATAATATCGGAAGATTCCACAGCAGCCTTAACAAAGTTTGGAAAAACAGCATTCCCTTATTTAGAAAAAAGTCTTAATGATCCGGACAGCAGTCTTCCGATAAAAAAAGGAATTATCAAAGTGTTCTCCAGAGAAAGCAGTCAACAGGCCTGTGATGTCCTTATGAAATATCTAAAAAAGAACGATGTGGAGCTCGAAGATGACATAATCGATTCTCTTGATAAGATACGTTCGGAAAACCCTGATCTGTTTGTAGATGTCAGGTTTATCAAAGCATACACATTAAAAAAAATAAAAAGATTGTCTCAATTGGCTGTCATTTATTCAGAGCTGAACGAATCAGAGAAAAAAGAGTTATCCCGTTCTCTAAGGGATATTTTTAAACTGCTGGGCCTTGTTTACCCTCATGATGATATGATGAAAGCCTATCAAAACCTTAAAAGCGGCACGAAAAATTCTATGGCTTATGCTGTTGAGCTTCTCGATAATACCTTAAGCAAGGAATTAAGAGACCGGCTCCTTCCCATTATCGAACAGGTTTTACCTTGAACTTTTGTCTGTTCTTATATTATGCTTATTGTTAAATGATGACTTAATGTAAAAAAGAGCAGACCCATTATGAACTTAAAGAGATTAGTGATTTTTTGTCTTATGGTTCATTTTGTTTATACAGGATTTTCTCAAGTCAAACAAACAGAAGGGCAGGAACCGTTCCCCTTTTCCGTTCATAGTCTAAAAAACGGTCTAACCGTTATTCTTTCCAGAGATGACAATCTTCCTCTGGTCACTGTTGTTTGCGCCTATAAAGTGGGCTCAGCTTATGAGAAAAAAGGGGAAGCAGGAATGGCTCATTTATTAGAAAACCTTATGTTTATGGGCTCAAGAAATGTGGGCCCCATGCAGCACATAAGGTTTATACACAGAATAGGAGGGGAATTCAACGCAGTCACATCTTGGGACAGAACACTTTATTACCAAACCGTATCTTCTAATCAGCTTCCCCTTGTGTTGTGGCTTGAATCAGACAGAATGAACTCTTTGAATTTAGAGTATTCGACTGTGGAAGAGACAAAAAATTTATTGATAGAAACATTGAAGAACCAGAATAAGGAAGATCCATTCAGAGAAAGCATGCTTGTTTTTGATCGACTGCTTTATCCGGACTTTGCGTACAACCATCCCATAATAGGAAGTGAAGAGGATCTAAAAAGCATAACTGTTAAAGATGTTAGAAATTTTTATAATACCTATTATAAGCCGAACAATGCTGTTCTCTGTATAACAGGGAATATTGACGAGGAAGACACACTCAATCTGGTAAGAAAATATTTCAGCACCATTGATCCTTCAAAAAACGTGCCTCCAGCACCCTCTTTCAAAGGAGACTTTACACAGGAAAAACAGGAACAAATTTCTATAAACGAAGCCATTACAACACCTGGCTTCAGGCTGGGCTATAGAATCTGTTCTCCTTACTCCAATGATTTTTATATTCTCTCCATGATAGACTATCTGCTCTTTTCCGGAGAAAGCTCCCGTCTTTATAAAAGATTAGTGAAAAGAAATAAGCTTGCACTGAGCATGGGCGGAGGGATAGAAAAGAGAAGGGACCTCGCTGCATTTAAAATCTTCGTTCTTTCTAATAATGAAGCCACCAAGGAGATCGCAAAAAAAGCGCTGTTTTCTGAAATAAACAGACTGAAATCATACTTGATTCCGGATCGGGAATTAATAAAGATTAAAAATATGTACAAGTCAGATTATATGGAAAATTTCTATTCTCCTGAAAAAAGAGCTCTGTTTTTAACCCAGTACTATTTATCTGGAAATGACATAAGGGATTTGAGAGGAGAATTAAACAAATATTTAAGGATAAATTCCTCTGAAATTATAGGCATTATGAACAGATATTTTACAGAAAACCATGTCCTGGTCGAGATGAGAGGCAAATGAAAACACCTATGCGGCCGGGGAAAATTTGTGTTTGTGTGTTACTGGGCCTATTCATCATTTCTTTTATGACTCCATATGTGTCAGCTCAGGAAAAATTCAGAAAAACGCCGCCTCTCCCCTATCCTTTGCCTGACCTGAATTTTCCTTCTCTTGAGTCCTTCATTCTATCAAACGGACTGCAGGTCTCAGTTGTTCAAAGGAAACCGCAGCCTTTCATTGATATACATTTGATAATCCTGACCGGAGAGAGCCTGTCCCCGGATGACCTTCCTGGTCTTGCAAGTTTCACGGCTAATATGCTTTTCAAGGGAGCTGTAGGGCTCTCTGCTTCTCAGATCGAAGAACAAATTGAATATATCGGCGGTGATTTTTCCGTTTCAACATACCCGGATTATTCTGTGTTTTCCATAACATGTCTTAAAGATTATTTAAATGATGCGGTCAAGCTGCTGGGCCAGATCCTTACCCAAGCAGACTTTCCAAAAATTGAAGTGAACAATGTTAAAAGAGACATGTTTTACAATATTGCGAGAAATACAAATCCTGAACTGCTGGGGAGAAAACTGCTCTTCCAAATTCTGTTTCATAACCATCCGTACCAAAAATATGTGTTTAACAGCAGCGTCATAAAGAGGCTGAACAGAAAAGACTTATTGACATTTTTTGACAAGTTTTACATACCCAACAATGCCAGACTTCTTATTATTGGAGATGTCGATCTCTCAGAAGTTACAAATATTACAGGTAAGCATCTGGGCCAATGGGAGAAGAAAAACGTTGAAACATATCATATCAATCCTCCGGCTCCTAAAACAAAACCGAAGATATGCTTTACAGACCTTCCTGGTGCTGATGAGACTACTCTTCTTATCGGATACGTGCTTCCTAGAGATAAGACCGGCAATTATTTTTCTTATCTAGTATTCAACCAAATCATTGGAGGATCTCATATCAGCAGACTTATCATGAATCTTCGCGAGACTAAGGGTTATGCCTATTGGGCTTTCAGTGGAATTGAACTATTTGGAAACTGTGGTTTGTTTTCTGTTAAAGCAAAGGTAAAAACAGAATATTTATATCCTTCCGTAAAAGAGATATTAAAAGAAATAAGAAGTCTCACAATGAATAAGATCCCCAATCATGAGATAGAGCAGGCAAAATCCTATTTAATAGGAAACTTTCCAATTCAAATCTCAGGACATAAGGAATTTTCCTTAAAAGTATCTGAAATAGTGGCTCTGGATATGGAAGATATTTTCTGGAAAAATTATTATGAAAACATAATGTATGTTAACTCCAGTGCTGTATTCAAGGCTTTCCAAAATGTCAGACTTTTAAATCCTGTTATCGTAATCGTCGGAGATAAAGACGTTGTGCTGGACCACATAAAGGAGTTTGAAGAAGTGGAAATCTATGATAACGAGGGAATTTTCCAATACAAATTGAAAAAAGTGATAGAAAATGATTCAACATAACAGAGCGATTTGATATAATATTTCTTCATAAAAAACTTATAAACGGGGAGATGGGAATGAAAGAATTAAGAATTAAAAATAAAGTCCTGAAGTTAATAGAGGGAAATATTGCCCTGGTTGATGCTGAGGCCGTTGTCAATGCCGCAAACAAGTCGCTGATACTTGGGGGAGGGGTCGCAGGTGCTATTCGCAGTTTCGGTGGCCCTTCTATTCAGGAAGAATGCAATTCAATAGGTCCTATAGAGGTAGGTGAAGCTGTCATAACAGGTGCAGGAAACCTGAAAGCAAAATATGTCATCCATGCCGCAGGCCCTGTATACGGCGAAGGAAACGAGGACGAGAAACTAAAGAAAGCCACCCTTAACAGCCTGAAAAGCGCGAAAAAGAAAAAAATAAGAAGTATTGCTTTTCCTGCTATAAGTGCAGGAATTTTTAGATTTCCGATAAAACGCTGCAGTGAGATCATGATAAGAGCCTGCTTGGATTTTATGAAAAAGAATGAACATCCTGAAGAAATCATACTGTGTCTCTACGGTGACAAATCTTATTCCGTTTTTGAAACAACACTCAATCATATTGAAAAAAGCTTGAATGATCTGGATTAATGCCCTCACATCTCACTGCATCTGCAGCAACCTCGACTTGTTCATCATCCAGGTTGGATATTATAAACTTGCTTATTCGTATCATTTATGCAATTATTAGGAAAGAATTAAATCTAAAAAAACGATTGGAGATTATAAATGGCTAAAGATTTAAATGACTTGAAACCTTCTCTTTTATGGAAACATTTCCAAGAATTTTTAAAAATCCCCCATTGCTCAGGCAATGAGAAAGCGATCGGAGACTATATCATATCAGTAGCGAAACGTCTTAATCTTGATTACAAAAGAGATAAAATTGGAAATGTTGTTGTCTCAAAAAAAGCCTCCAAAGGCAATGAAGATGCTGTAGGTGTCATTTTACAGGGCCATTTAGACATGGTGTGTGAAAAGAATTCAGATGTTGAGCATGACTTTACTAAAGATCCCATACAAGCAGAAATAGATGGAGATTGGGTCAAGGCCAAAGGCACGACTCTGGGAGCTGATAATGGTATCGGAGGAAGTGCCTGTCTGGCGATTATGGAGACCGATGATATTGAACATCCCCCTCTTGAATTCTTGTTTACTGTTGAAGAAGAGACCGGCTTGGATGGAGCCACTCAAATTTCAGAAGGATTTTTAAAAGGGAAAAAACTTTTGAACCTGGACAGTGAAGATGAGGGGGAATTCACTATCGGGTGTGCCGGAGGAGCTGACACTCAGATTTTCGTCCCCTTTCATACAGAAAAAAAGAGCTGTGATGAAGTGTTCAAACTAAAGCTTTCCGGGTTTAAAGGAGGGCATTCAGGAATCGATATAAACATGGGCAGAGGAAATGCCATAAAACTATTATCCCGCATCCTTTGGAAATTGTCCAAGAACCTTGCCTTTCAACTGTTCAGTATCAAAGGAGGAAATCTCCGGAATGCCATACCAAGAGAAGCAGAGGCTGTCATAGGTGTTAACTCCGGAGATAAGGACAAATTCAAAAAAATGATTGAAGATGAGTTTAACAAAATAAAAAGTGAATACAAGCCAATCGAGCCTGATGCGCAGCACTCCTTTGAAGAGTATTCAGAGGATCCCGGTAAAGCCATAGTCCAGGAGGCAAAGAATACGATTATCAATCTTATCCTAAGTCTTCCCCATGGTGTTGTTTCAATGCATCCCGAGATAGAAGGGCTTGTAGAGACATCTACAAATCTTGCTGTCGTCAAGACAGAGAAGAACAAAATTCAAATTGTGTGCAGCACCCGGAGCTCCACGGGCTCGGCTCTTGAAGCAACAAGAGATGCTATAAATGCCATAGCAGAGATGGTTGATGCTGAGATTATCCGGGAACAAGGATATCCCGGCTGGAAGCCTAACCTTGAATCCGAACTCTTAAAAAAGATGAAAAAATTATACAAAGACACCTTCAACAAAGAGCCCCATGTTGCAGCGGTTCATGCTGGCCTAGAATGCGGCATTATTGGAGAAAAATTTCCGGGAATGGATATGATCTCCTTTGGTCCGACGATCGAACATCCTCATTCTCCTGATGAGAGAGTTCATATTGGTACGGTTGAAAAATTCTGGAAATTCCTTATTAAGGTGTTGGCTGAATTGACCTGACCTGTTTTCTGTTTTAGCCCGAATTCCCCTTTTTTAATACCTTAACAGCCAAGGTTTTGTATCTGTCCGATGGGATGACCTTGGCCTTCTTTTCATAGGGAGCCTTCTCTGCTTTAATGTATCCAAACAATGATTTCTCATAATCCAGGTAATCCGTTTTGCTGTATTCTTTATATTCTGATGCTGAAATATATTTTATCCGCAGAAGAGCTTTAAGCACTATTTCTATGGGCATTTCAAGATTTCTTTTAAGCCTGATTATGTCCTCAATCTTCATCTTCTTTTTTTGAAGTTCTTTATTTACAAACCATTTGATCCGGGCATCAGGGACTAAAAAGTTGAGAGAGAATAAATGGGCGAACTTTTCTCTCGATGGATATAAGGGAAGATAATCATCAACGAAAATATCAGTATTGTCTAAGATGCAGATAAATTCTCTGTCTTTAAGATAATGGCAGTATTCATGAGCTGCTGTTATGAGCTGTTTTGAATAACTTTGAGCTGTATTTATCAAGGCAAACCCTGCCTTGTGCTCTTTAAAATAAACAAATGCTCCTGCTATCTCCACTCCTTTTTTGATGTTTTGTCTGAGAATACGGAGCCCGTTTGATTCGATCAGAGAGAATACATCCCTTACAGGCTGGATTCCCAAACCAAGCCTTTTTCTTTCTTCATCCGCCATTGCTTCGGGTGAAGCACCTGAATAGAGAGGAGCTTCCTCAACAGTATTCCTTAAAGTATTTTCCATATGCATGTATTCCTGGCAGTATTTTCTAAAAGTCTTTAACTCGGACTTCATGGCCTTTGTTATTCCTTTGTCTTTCATCATCATCTCAAAAGGATCTTGTTCTTCTTCAAAAAAATAGGATGTGTTTTTATTCAAGTAATTTGATATTTTTTCAATAGAATCCAGACTTGGAAATCTTTCCCCTTTTTCAATAAGGGATATGAATTCACTTGATAGGCCCGTTCCCTTAGATACTTGTTCCTGTGTGAGGTGAAGAGACTCCCTCACAATTCTTATTTTAACTCCCAGATTTTTTAACATCTAAATCCCCTTCAATTCTTTATATTCTTAATATATTTTATTGTCAACACTATGCTTTATGTTTAAAACCTCTTTCTAACCTGAATAGGTCATATCAAGATTATTTATAATAACCTGGATTATTCACAAGTCGAGGTTGCTTAAACTTACTGAAATTCAGGTGTGGTCGTGGCGACATTGAAGATTTAGCCTTCGTATGAGGCTTTTCTAGGGCATCCGGCGAAGCCGGACGCTGAGTATGTCTGACCCACGGACGGGGGGAGTTACGCAAGCGCCGAGAAAAATGAAGGAGAATGGCGTTAAAAATCTGAAGGGAGCACAGACCATATCTGAATT